>NZ_JANPGM010000739.1:0-3401 GCF_031423935.1 Chamaesiphon sp. VAR_69_metabat_338 | reverse complement strand
CAGAAAATTCCCGTGGTGATGTGCTCGACTAAAAATACCGACATGGATCGATTTTGGGGGTTGAAACAAGGTGCAGATTTATATCTAACCAAACCAGTTAATCGACACGATTTTGTCGATATTTTACAGAAGTTAGTCAGTAAATAGTCTAGTCGCGATCGAGGGGAATAAATTGAACTTAGCCAGCACTAGTCAGCTACCAGCCGCGCCAGCAGACCGCGATCGTCAACAGTATTTGAAATTCCTACTTCAACCTGGATTGATGGCCCTAATTGAAATCGAGTGCGTGAGCGAACTGATGGAGATTCCACTCGATCGCGTGGTGCCGATGCCGCATCTACCGCCAGCAGTCAAGGGGATCTACAACTGGCGGGGCGAAATCCTCTGGATCGTCGATCTGGCGATGTTACTGGGTTTGGAGGGAAATTCGCCATCGCAATATCGGCGGATTCAACCGACGATTATGATGAGTAGTGCCGCCGAGCGGGACACTGACGGATCCTTACAGAGCTATGGCTCAGCGCGATACTCAACACCCGCGACCGATCGATTGGAGCGGCGAGCGGCCAAAACGATCGGGGTTCTAGTAGACGAAATTGTCGATATTGAATGGTGTCAGATCGATCTGATTCGCTCGGTACTGCCAGATCGGTTGCAACCAGAATTAGCCACAGGAGTGCTGGGGATGTGGACATCGACAGCGGAGGAAAATTTTTTGGTATTGGATGGCCGCGCCATTTTAGAGCGAGCCGACCTGCACGCCGATGTTTGATTGAATTTTAATTACCATTTTGAGATAATCCAAAACCGATGAATACGATCGAACGCGACCAAGCGGAACAACCGACGAAGAACATGCCAGCGACAACAGTTACCCCACTGGCCCCGATGGCTGATGTCTCACTGCTGGAGGCAGCAGCATCGCCACTGGTCGGTAGTGAAGATCGGTGGGTTGATGGCAGGATTACAAGTGTCGATCGCCAGCAGGTACCGCAGCGACAGCAGCAATCCTTACAGCAGCAGATTTTTTTGACGATCCTGCCCTTCATGCTGCTCCCCTTGGGATTGGGTGGTTGGTTGATGATGAATAATCATGATTCGCGCCCCGTGCCCGGATCGCCAGAGATCGCCCAGACCGAAGCCGCTGCCAAACGCTTGACTGAGACAATTGTCTTACTTTCGATTGGGTTTGTGAATCTGGGGGTGGGGATGTGGATCTCGCGCCGGTTGACCGCCTCGATCGATCGCGTCACGACCAAACTCAGTGAAGCCGCTAGTGGCAATCTGGCCGTGACACTCGCGCCTGAAGATAATGCCGAATTTCAAGCTCTCGCCGATAACTTCAATCAATTAGTCGCTAACTTCGATCGCACGCTCCAGCAACAACAAGTAGCCGCCCAAGCCAACAAATTATTTGGTAAAATTGCCCTCACCGCTCAAGAATCGGTCGATCGCCAGCAAGTATACAATCTGGGAGCGAGCGGGATTCGGAAAATCCTCAAAGCCGATCGAGTCTCGATCGTCCGGTGCAATCCCGATAGTAGTGCCGTTGTCATCGCCGAATCGCTCGACAAGAACTATCCCTCTACCCTATCCACGCCTGTGGGACGGTTGTATTTTGTCGATGCGCCGCTAGAATTGGCGGGTTACGAGCAGGGTCAAAATGTCGCGATTGCCGATCTTCAACAGGTCGCCTTGAGCAACCGCCAACGTGAATTACTCGCAAGCATGCAAGTGAAATCACTAGTGACTATCCCGATTTTAGCTGGCAAACAGTTGGTCGGCTTGTTGTCGATCCATCAATGCGATCGAGTGCGGCACTGGCAAGACTGGGAAGTAAATTTTGGAGTTCAAGCCGCCCAGCGCATCGGCTTGGCAGTAGAACAGATCGGCACCTGGAACGCGCAGGCAATCGAGTTGCGGCGCACGAATATGTTGTCTCAGGCTCTGCAAGTCCAAGAACTGCCACAATCGATCGAGTTGCTCGATCGAGCAGTCGAAACCATTCGTCAAGAATTCAATCTCGATCGACTGCTGGTATTAGATAGCAGCGCGCGCTCCTCAGACGGCAAAATTGTGGTAGCAGCCACCAAGCCAGAGTTTGTGTTACCAGCTGCGGTCGCGATGGAGCGTTACATCGACTACGAACTTCACCGCGATGGCTGTGTGCCAGAACAGATTTCCTGTATCTATAACCTCGATGAAGCTGGCGGCTTAAATGCAGAAGAGATTGCCGCATTAGAACAGCTCCAGATCCGCGCTCGCACAGTCGCGCCGATTGCCGTCGAAGGTCAGCTTTTGGGTGCGATCGTCGGCCACATGTGCGTAGAAGATCGCCACTGGACGCCAGCAGAGATCGACAAATTTGCCACCGTTGCCGATCGGATCGGGCTAGTATTGAGTCGGCGCAAGTCGATCGCGCAACAAGCAGGGCAAGTGCATTATCGCAGTCTCTTGGCCGAACTGACGCTCCAACTCCGCCAATCGCTCGATCGCGACGAGATTATTGCGACGGCACTAACGGCAATCCGCACTAATTTTAAACTCGATCGGGCAGTGTTTGTCACCTGCCATGACAATTTGCCACTGACGATCGCCGCAGAGTCACTCGCTCCGGGCAGTTTATCGATTTTGGGTCGCGTCATCGATGTTGCTCTGCTAACGCCCCAACAACTGGCTGGCTATGGTAATGGTCGGACGATCGCCTTGAGCGATATCGATCGCGCCGGATTGACTGCCGAGCAGATCGGGCTGTTACAGCAGTTGCAAGTGCGCGCGACGACTATTATGCCGATTTTAGTCAACAATCAACTGTTTGGGCTGATCGTCGGCGACATGTGTCACGCACCTCGGACGTGGGAGCCGACACTCATTGAAGCATTCGAGCAAATTGCCACTCAACTCGGGCTAGCTTTAAATCAGGCGCAACTATTTGCCCAACGCGAACAGGAAGCCCGCCGCTCGCAGATTTTATCGAACTTCACCTTACAATTGCGACAATCCCTCAACCGTCAGGATATTTTGAGCGCGGCAGTGGAACTGGTGCGCACCGCGCTGGATCTGGATCGCGCCGTAATTTTTGAGCTAGATCGCGAGTTTAATGGCCGCATTACTGCCGAATCGGTCGTCGAGAGCCAGTTAGCGATTATGGGCGTCCAGATTGAGGATTGTTGTCTCAAAGAGGCTGGCTACGCCCAAGGGAAGATGACGGCTTTTTCCGACATTTATCAAGCTAACCTCTCCGAGTGCCATATCCAAATGCTCGAACGGATCCACGTTCGAGCCAATCTGGTCGTGCCGATTACGATCGACAGTCAGTTGATGGGTCTATTGATCGGTCATGAATGTCACCAGCCGCGTGATTGGCAACCTGATGAAATTAATTTATTCAATCGGTTGGC
>NZ_JANPGM010000738.1:0-2715 GCF_031423935.1 Chamaesiphon sp. VAR_69_metabat_338 | reverse complement strand
GATCGAAAGTACCTACACCAGTGGCTAGATCGATCTTAATTTGTTGGCGATCGTCTGTGTAGCCAAATAGCTGACCCCCTTCAAAAAATATGCCATAAACATTACCAAAACCAATACCGCTGCCAATTGGACTAGCAGAGCCATTTAAGCCGATCGAGAACAAAGTACTATTACTAGGACTGAGGGATGTCGCTAAAAACTGGTTGCTGTTGGGATTGAAAACGATGTCACCAGCAGAGTTAAAGTTGGTGATGTTACTACCGACTTGTGTCGCCGCACCAGTAGTAGTATTAATTTGGTAAAAATTATTGCCGCCAGTCCCATAGAGATTGCCATTAGTCGCAAACCCCAGACCATTAATCGACGTACCTAGCGAACCCACAAACGTGGAGGTATTAGTGGCTGGATTAAATCTGTACAATTCAGACAAAGTGTTGCCGTACAACTGACCAGATCCATCCAGGGCGATGTCTGCTAATGAGCTTGGCCCGTTTGTAATTACTGGTGTAAATCGGCCATTACCCGAATCGATCTCGCCGATCGTGCCAGGGCTACTAAAAGTGTTCAAGAAGCTCACCGCCTGTACTGGTGCAAAATATCCGCTAGTAAGGACACCACCAACTGCCATACCGATGGTTAGTGCTAAAAATTTAATTTTCACGATTGGTTTAGTAGATGTTGAATGTGTAGCAACTTGGATGTAATCCAAATATTCAAGCTCAGAATAACAATGTATTCGGCAAAATAATTCAGCACAATTACTTAAGTATTTCACTGATAATACTTGTTGAGTGAGAGACACATCAAACAGTCATCCAGTCCAATAGTGGTAAATATTTTGTAATAAAAAAGACCGATCTAGATCGGTCTTCCGTTGTGAAGATTGGGCGAATCCTAGAACCTGGCGATCGCTTCGTACAGATCGGGCAGATCGTTTTCAATCAGGATTGTATCCTTGGGTTGACGGTGCTCGGGACTGGTGAGATAGGCTAGTGCCGCATCGCGATCGGGAAATTCCATCAGCTTATCGGGAGCCAAGCCGCCTTCGAGCAATCCGGCTTTGAGTGCTTCTTTATTCGTATCGCCGACGACGATCGCCAGATCGCAGACTGTCGCAGCTTTGATGGCAACTTGACGATTCTCTGCCGCTTGCAAGTCACCGAGTTCGACCATTCCTGGCGTCATCAGGATTTTGCGTCCGCCTTCGAGGACTTCGAGGACTTCCAGCGCGGAGGCAAACCCGATCGGGTTAGAGTTGTACGAGTCATCGAGAATGAAGCCATCGCCATTTTTGCGCAGATTGAGGCGGTTATTGGCAGGTTCGAGATTGTAGATGGCGGCAATGACGTAATCGGGATCTTTGCCCAGCGCGCAAGCCATCGTAAATGAGCCGACGAGATTGGAAAGCATCGGTGCGCCGAGGAGTTTGGTGAAGCCTGGATAGGTTTTACCTTGCCAGTGAATGTTAAAGGTGGTGCCATCCATACCCGCTTTAATATCCGACATCCAGCAGTCGAGGTGGCCGATTTCTGGTTCCAATCCATAGAGCAGTGTGGTTGCTTTGGGGTATTCGCCAGCCATCTTGCGCGCGCCAGGATTGTCGCCATTACAGACGAGTAAACCATCGGCGGGGATAGCTTGAGGCAGTTCGCATTTGGCTTTGTAGATATTTTCAATCCCGCCGAAGCGTTCGAGGTGCATTAAGCCGACGGCGGTAATTAGTCCGGCATTTGGGGGCGTGAAGCGGCATAATTTAGCCACAGAGCCGATTTGATACGCGCCCATCTCGATGATGGCGATTTGCTGTTGGGGTTTGAGATTTTCGCGGATTTGGCGGGTAATACCCATCTCGGTATTGATACTCCCAGGCGTCCAAAATGTCGGCTCGATCGCCTCTAAAATGCTCCCTAAGATGGCTTTGGTACTAGTTTTGCCATAACTCCCCGTAATCCCGATCGTGTAGGGCTGATAGTCAGCGAGGATATCTTTAGCTTCTTGCAGGAAAGCCTGCTGTTTCTTGAGTTCGTTCGGCCAGAGAATTGCATTGGCGATGACAATCCAGATCGGTGAAGACTGGATTAAAACAAAGGCGATGAGCCAATAGATGAAAATTCGATCGCCAGCTCCTAAGAAATAGGTAGCAGTAATGATGAGGATTGTCGCGATCGCATCTAAACCCAAAGCGAGATTGTAAATCGCCGTCGCTCGATCGGTCATATTCAGCTTAATCTTGCCGACCTTACGCGGATCTTCTTCTTTAAAGCCAATGAAGACTAAGACTGCTGCGGCGATAACGCAGATTACCAAACAATATTCCATCCGTCCCCCAGTGCCAAATTTACTCGTTACCGCTGCAATGAGGGCAATCAAAGTACCTTTGGTATCGAAAGTGCGTTTTTCGAGCAACCAATCTTTAAACCGCGATCCGTTATATTCTTCCTGCTGGAAGTAACGCAGATATCGCAATCCCCGCCGCGTGAAGAAGAGGATCGTGGCAGCCGAGATGATGGTGAGGCAGATGGTAGTAAGCATGGGAGATGTAATGGCGATGGCGACAAGGATCTGTAGGGGCGGGTTTATGCTAGAGATTTCTTTTAAACTAGAAGTTTCATTCAAACCCGCCCACCCCACGGTTATCTACCTGAAACTTATGTGGTGGGCACTGCCCACCTACGGTTGGAAGTTAATTAGTTAAACTTGTCAGCAATTTCTGAC
>NZ_JANPGM010000737.1:0-5865 GCF_031423935.1 Chamaesiphon sp. VAR_69_metabat_338 | reverse complement strand
AAACATAAAACAGTTAAGGCTCGATCGGGATTTTTTTGTGACTAAATCGGTGCGTTCTAACTGCAATCGAGGATGCCCGCTAACTATTACCGCGTGCAAGCTGTGTCCACATATACAAACGATTAGTTTATGTATCAAAGTATACTAATTTTTTGAAACCGGAAAATATCTATCTAACGATAGATCTATGTTGCAATTACATATTAGTATATAAAGTACGACGCAGAGCTTGTCTGGTAACGTTTGTTGCTTTTAGCTATTTTGGATCGCCAAGCGACAGGACTTTGTGCTAGCGATTCAGCCAAATGATAATTGACATCGGTGCTATTTTTTAGCGATGATGTGCGAGTATGCTACAGGGAAAAAGCAAGCTCTTCGGTCATTATATTGTGAGTACAAGTTTTGGCTAGTTGTATTCAAGTTTATTCAATCTAACTTCGGAGCGATCGTATGACCGATCTCAAAAAAAATACTCCTACAACCAGCAACCTGTGGCAGACAGAAGATATCCGCGCCATGCAGCTATCGATGCGCTGGCGGACACCGATCGCGATCCTCAGATCGATCGTCATGTTGGGACTAGATGCTCTCATGCTATACGGATCCTGGACGATTGCCGATCGAATTGGGATCGTCACATCAGGCTCCCATCTCGCACTGACGACCGCCCCAATTGTGGCAATTACGATCGGCACGCTGGCGGCTTCGGGATTTTATGGAACTGATGATAAGTTACACAGATTTGCCAAATTATTCAAAGCACTGACACTCGCGCAAGTTGTCATTTTGATTGCGGCGTTTTTCTATCAACCCGGTCTGTGGTGGGTATCGCGGCTGGTATTTATCATTGCTTGGTTGCTAAACTTTGTCTCGATCGGTTTGGCGAGATTTTTATTTGACAGCGTCAACATTCAACTCCGGAAGCATTACCCGATTTTTAAGCAATCAATCGTGCTAGTCGGACATCCAGAGGATATCGAAAAGGTGCGAAAATTGCTCGATCGATCTCAACAATTTAGAATCGATAGCACGATCGATCTGTCAGTTTGGGATATCCACACGCAGTTGGAACAGATGATTGCGCGGATTCGAGCGCGCAAAGTCAGTGAGGTATTTATCTGCTCTCAACAGCTCATTGACAATCAAATTATTTTATTCTGGAATCTCAAAGCTGCTGGCATTCATCTGCGGATGGTACCGACCGATCTCCAGCTCCCGCAACGCTCTGCGGAGATCAAGATGATCGAAGAAATCCCCACAGTCCGCTTTAAATCGCTGCCAATTTTTGGAATTAGCTTTTGGCTCAAACGAATATTCGATTTGACAGCTTCATCGATCCTGTTGATTGTCCTATCACCATTATTGATAACGATTGCGATCGTCGTCAATAAAACATCTTCTGGGTCAATTTTCTACAAGCAAGATCGGGTTGGTTTAAAAGGCCATCGCTTTAAAGTGTGGAAATTCCGGACGATGGTGGCAAATGCTAACGAACTGCAACAAGCACTCGAAGCTCAAAATGAAGTCAAAGGTGGCGTCTTATTTAAAATCAAAGAAGATCCCCGGATTACCAAAGTCGGTAAATTTCTGCGAAAATATAGTTTGGATGAATTGCCACAACTATTCAATGTTTTGCAAGGCCAAATGAGCCTAGTCGGACCGCGTCCGCTGGCGATTCGAGATTATGAGTTGTCCATCCAAAACACCGAACAATTTACCCACGACCGCTTCTTGCGCTACGAAGTGTTGCCTGGGGTGACTGGATTGTGGCAAGTAAAAGGTCGTGCCAGTACTGATTCCGAGGAAATTTTTTATTGGGATATGGTCTATATCCTCCAGTGGTCGCTCGCCCTGGATGTGAAAATATTACTTGCCACAATTAAGGTAGTTTTATTGCGAGAAGGATCGTATTAACGATCGTCGCCCAGGCGAAGATCGCTAGTTATTTAGTCCGCCATCGCTTCTTCCATTGTGAGGTAGTTTCCAATCCGCATTCATCCTGTTCGAGTTCGCGACGAATGATGATTTTGGCCATCGAATCCGTACAACTCGGATCGCGATAGGGCACTGCCGCACGCGTCTGCAAATGTTCGAGTTCTTGTGGTGATAATGGCGTCAATTGTGCGGCATTGAAACTCGCAACCGTGCCTGGTGATTTTCTCCCGACGGGACTACTATCGCCGACAGATAATCCGGCTGCCACTAGCGCGGTGCGAACTGCCGATGCACATGAATAGGTGGCAATTATCCCATCTGGCGCGCAACATTTAGCGACTCGATCGATAAATTCGATCGTCCATAATTGCGGACAAGCAGTTGGTGAAAACGGATCGAGAAAAATCGCATCGGCTATGAATCCTGTTGCTAGTACTCGATCGATTGTTTGTCTCGCGTCGCCCAGAATTAATCGAGCTGTTAAGCGATCGCTCTCCACTATTTCGGTATTTACTAATTGAGTTAATAGTTGCGGAATCGGCTCTGCCCAGTCGCCGAGCAAATTATGTTCGATCGCCGAAACTGGCACAGATCGATCGAGTTCTAGGGCGATAATTTCTACTGTACATGCAGGATGCGATCGCCAAATCGTCGCCAAAGCTGCGGCACTATTGTAGCCCAATCCATAACAAATATCTAAAATTTGCAAATGCCCGCGACTAGCTTTTTCGGCTAATAAAGTTGGAATGGCATATTTAAAAATTGACTCTTCTTTGGCACCAAATTTACTGTGAAAAGTCTGCCCAAACTCCTCCGAGAAAAAGGTATAAGAACCATCATCGGTGATGCAAGGTTTAAATTGGGACATATCAATGCTTGTGCGAGGACGATCGTCAAAGTATTCAGATGCTTGCGGTTCGCACCACGAATACCCATCTTCTATTATCCCAAATGCCTCAGCATAAGCAAAGCCAGTTAGACGCACATTCTGTTATTCCCTTACACCTAAAATTCGTCCGTCTAGATCGAAAATTCCAACAATCGGGAGTATTCTCCCGAATCTGCCCATTCGAGCAATTGTGAGGCGCGCATTACACCCCAGGGACTTTGATAATTCATAAAGCTGACAATCTTGGTAATGCGGTCGAGATTGCTGATACTATTAGCATCGAACTGTCTAGCTTGGGCTTCAAAGGCATCGATCGTTTGTTTGTTGAGATATTCGTTAGGCAAACCACTTAGCTTCATCAATGTCGAGATCGCACTATCGAGATTTTGACAGGCGAGTAAACCCGCCCGATCGCTAGTAAATTTAGACATTACGATCCAATTGTAGAGCGCGACTTCCACCCCATTAGCGGCTAGTCCGCCCAATCCAAAGGTAGTAGTACTCAGCACGCTTTTGAGCATCGGCATCACAATTGACAACTGCTGATAAGCTAAATAGCCGCTCTTGACGCGCGCCAGCTCGTGTCCGAGTAAAAAGAGTAATTCATCATCACAGAGCCATTCCATTGCCTCTAGATTGATGCCAATCGAGGGCTGCTCGACACCGATCGCATAAGAAACAATATGTCCCGTACCGCGATGCAGATATAATTCAGGCACGGGACTGACATCCAAAATTGCCGCCGCTTCGAGCAGAGCCTGATGCAATGCGGGAAAGTTGGCACTAGTAACTCGAAAATCTTCACCCTGAACTTGCACCCGTACCAATCGATCGATACTATACTCGTTAATCTTTTTGAGCAGCAACGATAAACCGGGCATCTTCTCTAGATTCATCAATGCTTGACGATCGAGCGGATGTCGGTAGCTCTCGGGACGCAGTTCCTTGAATTTATGTCTAGTCACAGCGTTGGTATTGCTAAATGGGGACGGAGGGACGAGGGGACTGGGAGCTAAATTAGTGGTGAAATTACGGTAAAAATATCTCCGATTGTCCGCGATCCTGACGTGTGGATCTGTCGATTTTTGAGGATTGTTTCAATTGGTTGTCCCAATCTGGGAAACAACTAAACCAATGAATTTACTAACCAATCGTAACCTATTTGCCGTTACTAGATTCAGACCCGATCGTCTGTGTTTTTGACGCTTCCAGTCTCCTAATCCTCCAGTCTCCCCGTCTCCCCCTTGGAGCAGCGATCGCGTATAATCGATCGAGTGAAGTTGTCATCACCTGAGACTAAAAATGCTAAGAGCCGGAATCGTTGGACTGCCAAATGTGGGCAAATCGACATTATTTAATGCCCTAGTTGCCAATGCCAAAGCTGAAGCTGCTAACTATCCATTTTGCACGATCGAGCCGAATGTCGGTAGCGTGTCCGTTCCCGACGAACGGTTGCAAGTCCTTGCCAACATGGTTAATTCCGAGAACATCGTCCCCACGCGGGTGGAATTTGTCGATATCGCGGGATTAGTCAAAGGAGCCAGTCAGGGCGAAGGTTTGGGGAGCAAGTTTCTCTCGCACATTCGGGAAGTCGATACCCTCGTCCAAGTCGTCCGCTGTTTTGAAGATGACGATATCATCCATGTTTCCGGCGTCGTCGATCCCCAGCAGGATATTGAAGTCATCAATCTGGAACTGATTTTAGCCGACATCGACCAAATCGAGAAGCGGATCGATCGAGCGCGGAAGACAGCCAGAACCAGCAAGGAAGCCCAAATCGAAGTCGTCGCCTTAGAAAAACTGCTTAAGGATCTCAATGCAGGCAAAGCCGCTCGTCAAGTCGAATTAAGCGACGAAGAAAGCGAAAGTATTAAAGGTTTGGGATTGCTCACCCGCAAACCAATGATTTATGCGGCGAATGTATCGGAAGAAGACTTAGCGACAGGCAATGATTTCGTCGAGAAAGTGCGCGCCGTAGCCGCTAAAGAAGATGCGCAAGTCACGATCGTTTCCGCTCAAGTAGAAGCCGAACTGCTCGAACTGCCAGAAGAAGAGAAAGCCGAGTTTCTCGAATCTTTAGGCGTATCTGAAGGTGGTTTAAAATCCCTAATTCGCGCTACCTACCACCTGCTCGGACTCCGCACCTATTTTACCACCGGGCCAAAAGAAACCCGCGCCTGGACGATTAAAGCGGGGATGTTTGCACCGCAAGCCGCAGGGGTGATTCACTCGGACTTCGAGAAAGGTTTCATTCGCGCGAAAACGATTTCATATACTGATATGGTCGCCACTGGCTCGATGCAAGCTGCTAAGGATAAGGGCGTACTGCGGAGTGAAGGTAAGGAATACCTAGTCCAAGAAGGCGACATTATGGAGTTTTTACACTCCTAATCGGGATCGGTGCGATAGCAAATATACACAGCTCGACACCATAAATGCTGTCGAGCTGTGTTAGCGGTCTAATTGTTTGCGATCGATTAAATCTTCTAGTTAAATAATCTAACACAGACTAAACGCTTGTCTAGATAAACGCGATCGATCGCATGGCAAGAATACAATTTGGTAGGCGAAGAGATAGTAGCTTATTTTCTAAAATGCTACTTAGCAGGACGATTTACCCGAATTAATTTACCATCGATCGATTCTTCGTTGCGCAGTGCCATATCTATACAGTCGGCAAAATTATCCCAGTCATCATTTCTGCTGCAAATTATAATCCCCTTATGAGTTCTCACTTGCTTATGAAGATTTTTAAAATGATTGTAATTTAGAGTTATGACTGCCCGATTTTGACTGATGGCAAATTCTAGTACCTCTTCATCGGGAATACTCTGATTATCCTTTCCGGCTTCTCTCGTTGTTAATATGTCATAGCCTTTTTCTCTGAGTCGCCTCACTACTGGAAATTCAAAATTTTCGTCAGCATATAACTTAATCATTTATGCTTCCTCGTTAGCAGCAATTGCTTCGGCAATTTCATCAGGGAAAGCTTCAGCATAAGCCCAGCCATTAGCTAAATCTGTTGCTGTTAATTGAGGATA
>NZ_JANPGM010000736.1:0-3838 GCF_031423935.1 Chamaesiphon sp. VAR_69_metabat_338 | reverse complement strand
CCTGAATAAAGAAGACCGGAATATTGTTACCGACAATATCGTAGTTGCCATCTTCGGTGTAGAACTTGACCGAGAAACCCCGGACATCCCGCACGGCATCAGCCGAGCCGCGCGAACCGCCAACCGTGGAGAAGCGCACGAATACCGGCGTCTTCACCGACGGGTTTGCCAAAAACTTCGCCTTGGTAAATTCGGCCATCGATGCATATGGCTCGAAGTAACCGTGTGCGCCCGCACCACGAGCGTGGACTACCCGTTCGGGAATGCGTTCGCGATCGAATGCAGACAGCTTTTGTTGAAAATGGAAATCTTCTAATAGTGTCGGCCCCCGCCCGCCCGCTTTGAGCGAGTCATCGGTATTACTAATGGGATGACCTTCATCGGTAGTGAGTTTTGCGCCCGGTGCTACGCGATAGTTGTCGAGGCTCTGATTTTTGCTTTGCTCGTCGATCTTTTGTTCGCTCATGTTGTTCCGTTAGATGCTATTTTGAGCTGGCTAATTAGGAAGAGGATATATAGTTGGATGAAGGGAAAGTCAATCGATCTCCTCTCTGATATGGATCGACTTGCTCTCTAAATCTAAGCAAGATAAATATTTTTAAGCTCTGTCTTTGGGTAGAGATCGCTTGCCAGCCTCGGTTGTAACTCGATCTGCTGCTGTCGTACCCACACAAATCAGGGGAGACATCGTCAGACATCTCCCCGCTAAATCTATGTAGTTTTAAGTAAACTTGTTAGTGACTTTCTAGGCTGTTGTTGTGACTGCCAGAACTGTTCGTGCAGCGATGCCTAAGGGCGGGTGGAAGGACTGGCCGAAGGACTGCCTGAAGGGCTAGTTTTGGGAGTGGTGGTCGCGCTAGGTTTCGGACTCATCCCTGGGCTGCTCATCCCCGGACTGCTACTCGGACTAGCTGATGGCGTCGTGCCAGTGCCAGTACCAGTGCCAGTGCCCGTTCCATCCGTGCCAGTGCCGCCAGTACCAGTACCAGTACCCGTGCCCGTGCCGCCACCCGTCCCAGTGCCGCCAGTACCAGATGGCGAACAGGAACTAATTAGTAGTGCGACGCTAGCGACTGAGGCTAATAATAAACCGATCTTCTTCATAACTCCTCGCATAAATTGCAGTGCAAAAGTGTTGCCAAACGATCTGGCTACCAACATTGCTAGTAAATCCTGACATCGGCAACAAATTGGCTTCGAGTACAACGGATTTAAACTTCAGAGTTTTCACACATTACGTTCAAATTTCAGTCGCATCCTTAACTACATAGACTAAAGTTCGATCGACACTCAAACCTCTGTCGATCGAGAGATATTTGTAGTAGAAATCGGATGGCCAACCACTACGGAATACAATCGCTGGTGCCGAGCTGAGATGGTTAAATTGCTGCCATCGCTGTCAATGGCGATACGATCGCACCAATTATGAAATAACAAACAATTGACTATCTATCTTTAGATAGATTTTTAAAAAAGCGACTACATCGCCGAAATGGCATGACTGGCAATGGCTGAGTATAATTGAAGACTGGTGACATGATGCAGAGTTAATTGACCCACTACGTAATTCTTTTGGCTGCATCGTCGTGACATCTTTGAGATCGTTGACTTTGACACTCGGCGGAGATCGCTCTAAAAACTCCACATACAATCTTCATGACTGCAATAGATTTCATCACTCAAATCAAAGACTCGATCGCCAAGCTCACAGATCCAGCTCTGGATGTGTCACAAGTATCGCTAACTAATTGCGATCGCGAACCGATCCATACACCCAATGCCATTCAATCTCATGGTGTATTACTGACATTTTCGGAAACAGATCTGGAGATCTTGCAAATCAGTCAAAATTCCCAGGTATGGCTCGGCAGATCGCCCGCTGATTTCTTGGGACAGCCGCTCTCGGTGCTAATGGAGCGATCGCAGATTGCCGCAATTCAAAGCTGCATCAATGCTGATTTTGAGAATGTCAATCCGCTCCGGCTATCGCTCCAAGTCAATGGCAAATCCGAGGAATTTGAAGGGATCGTGCATCGTAGCGACGGTGTAGTTGTCCTAGAGCTGGAACGAGTGGCGACTGGAGCCGATCTGGAAGCCAAAGGCCAGCAGGGCGTGAGTTTTTTTGATTTTTATAAGTTTGTCAAAGCCCCGATCGATCGGATTC
The DNA here is from genome assembly GCF_031423935.1 of Chamaesiphon sp. VAR_69_metabat_338. Taxonomy (NCBI): domain Bacteria; kingdom Bacillati; phylum Cyanobacteriota; class Cyanophyceae; order Gomontiellales; family Chamaesiphonaceae; genus Chamaesiphon; species Chamaesiphon sp. VAR_69_metabat_338. The sequence goes on along the minus strand of NZ_JANPGM010000736.1, from coordinate 1,674 downwards.
AAAGTACCCAAACCCTCACCGAACTCGCCGAGCAAACTGTCAACACAATTCGGACGCTGACTGGATTCGATCGAGTGATGTTATATCGGTTCGAGCCGGATGGTTCGGGCAATGTGATTGCTGAAGCTAAAGCAGGGCAGATCGGTTCATTTCTGGGTTTGCACTATCCGGCTAGCGATATTCCCCAACAAGCCAAAGAACTCTATCGGCTCAATTTACTGCGGATCGTTTCCGATGTGGCGTACGAGCCGGTAGGATTAGAACCACTCCTCAATCCCGCCACCGGCGCACCCTTGGATTTGAGTCTATCGGTGCTGCGCAGTGTCTCGCCGATGCATATCAAGTATCTCCAAAATATGGGGGTGCAAGCCTCAATGTCGATTTCGCTCCTGCGGGTTGGCGGAGCCTCTCCCTCGGAGAATCGTCAATTGTGGGGACTGATTGCTTGCCATCATTATGCACCCAAGCAGCTCTCTTACGAGACGCGGACGATTTGTGAGTTTTTGGGACAGGTGATTTCCTTTGAGGTCGGTGCCAAAGCCGATGCCGAAGATGCGGACTACAAATTGCAAATTCAGACAGCTCAAGCCAAGTTTGTCAATACGATCGCGAGCTGTCAGACCCTCAGCGAGGGCTTCGAGCGCAACCCAGCGGATCTCATGGCTCTAGTCAGAGCGTCGGGGGTGGTCTTTTGCGAACGCGGACGAGTTGAATGTTTCGGTCAAACCCCGCCCACAGCAACAATCGCTAGTCTCATCGAGTGGATCGAGTCACAGCTCAGCGAGGAGTCGATTTATAGCACCAATACCTTGGTCGATGACTACCAACCCTTCTCACCTTACCAAGACGTTGCCAGCGGGCTGCTAGCGTTGCGAATTTCCCGGATTCAGCATACTTATCTGCTCTGGTTTCGACCGGAAGTACTCCAAACCATCGAGTGGGGCGGCGAACCGAATAAACCCGTTGAAGTTGGTGACGCTAACGAATTGCGGCTGACCCCGCGCACATCCTTCGAGCTGTGGCGAGAGACGGTGCAGCGCACATCGCTACCCTGGAAAACCTGTGAGATCGAAGCCGCACTCGAACTGCGGATGCGGATTATCGGCATCGTGTTGCAAAAAGCTGACGAACTAGCCGTATTAAATGCCGAACTGGAACGGAGTAATGTGGAGTTGGATTCCTTTGCTTATGTGGCATCTCACGATCTCAAAGAACCGCTGCGCGGCATCCACAACTATTCCACATTCTTGATCGAAGATTATGGCGATAAGTTGGGCGAGGATGGCACCCACAAATTAGCTACCCTGATGCGGTTGACGCAACGAATGGAAGATCTGATCGAATCCTTGCTTCACTATTCCCGCTGCGGTCGCACCGAACTCCAATTCGAGCCAGTGAATCTCGCCGATGTCGTCGAGAGCGTCATTGAGATGATTAAGATCGGTCAACCAGCAGCGGTGGAGTTTGAGATCTCACGTCCGTTACCCACGGTCGAATGCGATCGCACCCAGCTAGCAGAGCTATTTACCAATTTGATTAGCAATGGCATCAAGTATAACGATCGCGACGTCAAATCGATCGAGATCGGCTATATCTTGCCGACCGAGAGCCATGCCGATCTCCCTGCCGATCTGGAGATCGATCGAGCGCAGACGATCTTTGTTGTCAAAGATA
>NZ_JANPGM010000735.1:0-2940 GCF_031423935.1 Chamaesiphon sp. VAR_69_metabat_338 | reverse complement strand
CTTGACGCATCGATTTGGAGGTTTCCTCCGAGTCGATGCGTCGCTCCCGTTCGTTGGCGAAGCCTTCCCGAAGGGAGCTGCGTCGCTTTTTTATTCGGGGGGAACCCTAGACATAAAAACGTCGCTTGTGGGTACCCATAGATTGCAACCGCAGCCATAAAATTGAGAGCGATCTCTTGACCCCTTGAAGGGCGGGCATGAAGCACCGCCCCTACAGATCGAATTAATACGCAGACTTTTTAGATCTAGAAATCACTGTAAATATCTCAACTAATCGATCGACGAGCGAACCTTGAAACATTTAGTTTATATATTACCTTATCTAAATCTAGGTGGTACGGAAAGACAGGCATTAAGTCTGATAAAAGAGTATCAACATCGCTATCGGGTGACATTGCTTGCGCCGACGGGTAAAGGTTTACCGCCTTTTTTAGAACAACAGCTCGATTACTGTGAGTTTACTGCCTGGGAGCGTAACTTCTTTAAAGGATTGCGAGAACTAATTGCGGGAATTAAAGCTGCCCAAAAACGTCAATCGATCGATCTAATTCACATTCATGGCGCACACGAATTGATGATTCCCGTACGGCTGTTGTTTCCCAACTTGCCGATCGTGTTTACCGTGCATGGTTATCATGGAGCCAGTGCGGATGTTAGCTATCGTCTCGCCTGTTTATTTGCCAATTTATGGGCGACACGAGTAATTTCTGTTTGTCAAACCGAGTATGATATTTTAGTCAAGTTTGGCATGAATTCAGGCAAACTAGAGATGATTTATAATGGCGTACCGACACCAACACTCGATCGATCTAAAGTTATATCGCTAGCTAACCAATTCAATTTAGATCCGACAACCCAAACAATTATTGGTACAGCAGCGCGATTAGCTGAAGCCAAAGGATTGACTTACTTATTACAAGCATTCGCGCGAGTAGCTAAAGATAAACTAAACTTGCGATTAGTTATCGCTGGAGTGGGCGATTTAGAACAACAACTCAAACAACAAGCTCAAGATTTAGGAATTGCCGATCGGACGATTTTCGCTGGCTATATCAACGATCTACCAGAATTAATGAGCTTATTTAACTTCTTTGTCTTACCTTCATTGCAAGAAGCTTGTAGCCTAGCCTGTGCCGAAGCAATGTCTCAACAAAAAGCCGCGATCGGGACAACTATTGGTGGTATCGTCGAACAAATTGCCGATGGTAAAACAGGCTTTCTGATTCCATCCAAAGACGTCGATACTTTAGCCGATCGAATGCAATACTTACTCGATCGACCGGAATTAGTCGAAGAATTTGCGCGTAATGGCAAGCAACGGTATGAAGAGTTATTTACACTCGATCGGATGTTGATTAAGACAGAAGATTTATATGCTCGGGTTTTAAATTAAAGCTTGGATTTTGGTGTGTTATCGCGCAAGCGTAACGCACCCTACACTCTACGAAATCTCTCTGCGTCCTCTGCATCCTCTGCACCTCTGCGGTTAAATATGAACAGTTCGGATAAGAAAGTTTTATTCATTAGCAACGGACATGGCGAAGATCTCAATGCCATCCAAATTGTCAAAGCCCTACGACAACACTCACCCAATGTAGAAATTGGCGCAATGCCGATCGTCGGTTATGGGAATGCTTATCGTAACTTAAACGTGAACATTATCGGCCCCACTGAAGCTTTACCATCGGGTGGATTCGTCTATAACGATCGGTTTAAGTTGTTAGAAGATATTCGATCGGGTTTATTTACCCTGCTGTGGCGACAAGTTCGAGCTATTCGTAAATATGGGGATGGATGCGAAGCAATTTTTGCGATCGGCGATGTTGTCGTGTTGCTCGGTGCTTATTTGACAGGCAAACCATATATCTCATTTATGGTATCGAGTTCGGCATATTATGAGGATCGAATGCAGTATCCCAAGCTAACTGAATGGCTGCTCAAATCCGATCGCTGTCAGCAGATTTTTACACGCGATCGATATACAGCCGAACTGTTAAATAAACAGGGTTATGACAAAGCAATCTTTGTCGGTTTTCCCGCGATGGATGCTTTGGAAATTACAGGCAAAGATTTACAATTATCGCCCGATCTGCCGCTAGTTGCCTTATTACCTGGGAGTAGATTACCAGAAGCGGGTACGAATTTACAGTTATTACTAGATTTAGCGATCGCGACAACACCACTATTTCCCGATGGGATTCAGTTTTGCGCTGCCGTTACCCCAAATTTATGTTTGCCAGATGCGAATGGTACGATACCGATCGAACAGGTAGCAGCGGCAAGAGGGTGGGAATATCAGCCGACAGGTTATTTGATTCATCCCAATCTTCAACTCAAAGTACGCTGCATTTATGACGCCTTTGCAGATATTCTCCATCAGTGCGATCTCGTGGCGGGGATGGCTGGTACGGCGATCGAACAAGCTGTCGGTTTGGGCAAACCTATTATTCAAATTCCTGGTGCTGGCCCTCAGTTTACCTATACTTTCGCCGAAGCACAAATGCGTCTGTTGGGTTCCTCGATTCAAACGATCGGTACCAAGCCAGCGACGGCTGAAACTATTACCCAAGCAGCGCAAGCGATCGATCGCACGTTGGCGGATGCAGAATACCTCCAACAATGTCGGGAAAATGGACTAGAGCGGATCGGTGGTGCGGGCGGTGGCGACGCAATGGCGCGGATTTTTGGCGATCGATTTTTAAAAACCGATGTAACCACACGATGAAATATAGCAGTCGCCAAGCTTGTGAGAACACACCCCCGACTTCTTGAAGAAGTCGGGGGTGTAGCAGCACTAATTCGATCGTCATAACTGCTTTGGCTATTGCTAAGACTAAAATCGATTCATCAAGATGTTACTCAAGTTTGGACTTGCAATTCGCCGACTAACTGGGTTAGTTTATCTTCACTGACATGATAGACTTCGCCACAAAAATCGCA
>NZ_JANPGM010000734.1:0-3502 GCF_031423935.1 Chamaesiphon sp. VAR_69_metabat_338 | reverse complement strand
AGGCTCTCGATCGAGTCGCTCAACCCGCAGGCAAAGTAACCGAATCGAGAGCCTTCTGATGTACTCAGAGTGCTAAATTAGCGACGGGGTACGAGGTTCATGTAATCGATGTTGAAAGATGAAATCGACTGTGGCTGATTGCCGATCGTGCCCAGACTTTTTGCCATACCAGCAAACAGAGCGGGATCGCCTGCTTTGGGTTTTTTGTCTTGGGGCTTGTAGCCACGGACTGCTGACTGCCAAGAAGCTTTGGGGAACCCAAGCTGACGGCGGTGGTAGCCATCATAACGCGGGTTTTTGATGTTGAAGGGCAGTTCGCTCGCACCGGAGGGTAATACCCGTCGCCGCTGGAACGGCACGATATTATCGCCAAAGTTTTCGAGATACTCATCGCTATTGAGGAGGTCATTGATGAAGCCAGCACGACCTTTAGTTGCAATGACGATCGACCACGCGATTTTTTCAGCTTCGTTATAGACGTCGCGTCCGAGCACTTTCTGTACGCAATGCTCGGCGAACCGATAGTTGCTGTTGAGGTTGTAGAAACTATTGGTGAAAGTATTCGATAAGCACAAGCCGCGAATGAAGTCACGGACGGTGATTTGACCGTTGCGAAGCTGAGATTCTAAGAATTTTTCGCGATCGGCGGCAAACGCATGAAAGAAGATCTGCCGATAAGCCGATCCGATCAGATTGTCTAGATCGGTAGGTGACAACAAGTTGTCTGTGGAGAACACTCTGGGCTGTTCGTCGCTCGGGACTTCATAGCCTTTGACCCGAGTATTTTGGCTCGATGGCTTATATTCTAATAATGGAAGTGGCATATGTTTAAAGTTATCTTCTTACGAAACTTTACAATTTTCCTCATCATAATCCCGATCGGGTGTCCATCTATGGCCTCAAGGCGAAAATATTACATTCCTTAATTTTCGCTCAACATCGCAGCCATCAACCTTCTGGATGTTTCTAAGCCGATCGCTTTGGCTCACCCCTGCTGTGGCGATCGCCAGTAATACTCGATCGGCGATGAAAGAATCGATCGAGTATTACTGCAAGTCACACCAAAGCGATCTACCAGTCATCATCAAGGATCGTCGCAGGGAGCTTTAATTTAGGAAAACGGTAAAAGGTGTCGCCATCGTCATCAACTTCGGGAATGCCGTCGAGCAAACGCACCTGGGCTTCGAGAAACTGTTTGGCATCCTCAGAACTCACTTGGGAAATCGCCATTAACTGGATCAACGAAATACAGCTATCCCGCTGTCGCAATAGCTGATAAAAGGCAGCTTCTAGACGTTTACGTCGGTTTGATGCCGAGATAAATCTGGCCGTTCCTACCCCTAAACCTAATAGGATGAGTAATTCAATCGCGCCCATAAGGTGAGTAAGTGGAGGTTGACTATATTGACTACATAGAGCAAGTATAGCGACTTTGGTGTCTGTCCAGCAGCTTGGCAATCTACGGGCGATCGAACTGACTCATGCAAACAGTTCGCGATCGGCATCGCCTTTTAATCCAAAAATCGCCGATAATGACACTGGATGCAATTATCCTTTGACCAAGGTTATGCCCAAGAGTGTCTTCCCTATTCCTAAATTTTTCAGCCCTCGATCCGTGGATGAACATCCTTCTCTAAATATTGCTATTGCCCGTTTGGGTGCAGCCTTCCCCGATAGCTATAACATGTGGGTGCTTAAGGCACCATATCCCGGCGGCTATGTCCTGGAAAATGGCAATTGGACGATCGAGTTATCCCAAACTTGGCTGGGATGGCAAGGGCTATTTAGTCCAGGGAATAATCCTTACTGTGTGCCCTGCCATCAAGGGGTGTCAATTCCCGATTTAGATATCGCCATGGTGACGCCTGCGGATGCGCCCCAGCCCCAAATTTATAGTGCAAATCTGATGCAGTATTTGGGGATCAAGCTGTGGCACTGGTTATTTTGTCAACAGATCGGTACGGCATTTGCGCAAAGTCAGGGGATCGCCATCGGTCAGGGTAAATCGCTGCGGCTACGCCTGGAAATTCGCGATCCCGACTTAATCCCCTTACCGTGGGAGATCGTACAGTCACAGCCCGGTAAGCCCGCGATCTCGCTCGATCGAGAGGTGTTGTTATTCAGTCGGACGAGTAGTGACGTCAACCCGCTGCCGCCCCAACGCTCCGAACAATCAATTAAAATCCTGTTAGTACTAGGTCAGAATATCCCTGGCAGTCCCCAGCTCGACCTCCAGCAAGAATCGAGAACGATCGCCCAGGCATTGCAAAACACGGTGCCCAGTGGCTTCAATCCCCCCAATCGTCTCAATCCAGCTAGTTGCCAAGTCGATACCTTGGTGCAACCCACGCCGCGCGAACTGATCGCCGCCCTCGAACAGCGGCAGTACAATTTATTTTTCTATGCCGGACATGGACTGCCAGCGGATAATGGCGGGTTGTTGATGCTTAACGAACTGGGTAGTTTGAATGGAACAGAATTGGCCCAATTACTCGTCCGGTGCGGGGTTAAACTTGCGGTGTTTAATTCCTGTTGGGGGGCGCGACCATTTCAGCACCAACAGCAAGCAGTCCCGCGCAGCAGTCTGGCTGAAGTCTTGTTGCATCATGGCGTGCCAGCAGTGCTAGCAATGCGCGATACGATCGCCGATCGCGAGGCTCTGAGCTTTATCCAAACTCTGACCCAGGCATTAGCACATCGGCTGTCGATCGATGGAGCTGTTACGGTGGCTAGACAGCAATTATTAACTGTCTATAAGTACAATCAACCAGCATGGACTTTGCCCATTCTCTACATGCACCCAGAGTTTAATGGGGAGTTGGTCAGACCATTGGGTGATGGAGATACAGTCGTGCCGATGCACTTGCCGCCAATTCCCGCTGCCTACGTGCGATCGCTCAGTTTCCATACCAATCCCGATTTTCCGATTAGTTTCGGTAAAATGCGGGTCGGCAGATATGCCAATAACGATCTGGTCGTTGGCGAACCATCTGTCTCTAAATATCATGCGGAGATTATTTATCGTTCTGCATCTCCCTCCGATGCCAGCAATGGTGTCTATTACCTGTGCGATTCATCCAGTTATGGTAGTTACGTATTGACACGTGAAAATAAGTGGGTCAAAGTTCACAAGCAAGAGTTTCCCCTTCAATCTGGGATGCAGATTAAATTTGGGAGTGAGGATGGTCAAATTTTAGAGTTTAGGATCGATCGAGTGAGCGGGGAGCGGGGAGCAGGGAGCGACTGAAATCGCGCTGAGGTTCCCGTCTGTCTTGTCTCGCTGTCTTGTCTTGTCTCGCTTCCATCGCCTTTGAAACCCGACCGGAGCGAGCCGCTGACCCAAACACATGTTCCTCCACTCTCCGCGTGATTTGGGTCGCATCATCCGGGAGCGGCGCATCGACAAAGGAGGTTCCCTCCCGGTTGTGTGCGACAAGAGAGGGAACCTCCCGGCTGCGAGCCGCTAGCGACACGTCTCGCTTCGGATCTCCTCCGGAGAGGC
>NZ_JANPGM010000733.1:0-2479 GCF_031423935.1 Chamaesiphon sp. VAR_69_metabat_338 | reverse complement strand
GGGTGCAGGTTATTGAGATGAAAAGCAGGTAATTTCGATCGAACGATCGGCGGTTTTTGCCTGAGAAGTGCCAATTACTCAATCAAAAAAAGGGTGCCCCAAACGGGGCACCCTTTTTTTGCGAATCGATAAAGTTAACTTACAAACAGGCTAAATGCGTGGGGGGAGTTGGATAGAATCTTGCCAGGGCGTTGATTAAGGCTAATGGCTTGGTGATTAATAGATCTGGTTGCCGATCGATCAGAGCTGTGGGTGCATTGAAGCCCCAGCCGACGGCGACAACGCGGATACCGATCGACCTTGCGGCTTGAATATCGCGGATCTCATCGCCGATATAAATGGCATCAGATTTAGAGCATTCGTACTGCTTGAGCAGCTTACCGATTGCCTTGCCTTTCCCAAAGGTCGAAGCACTATTGACAAAATCAAACAGATGCTCAATGTGATTTTGGCTCAAGAGCGACCTAATATTTGATTCGGCATTGGAGCTGACAATTCCTAACCTATAACCTTGAAGTTTGAGTGTGTTGAGGAGTTCAATCGCACCAGGAAATAGTCTCACATTCCGCACTTCACCAGGAAATTCCTCTTTAACGCGCTTTAATAAAAACGGGAGTTTCCACAGGGCAACTTTGGAAAGCTTAATAATTTCCCAGGAACTAAGATATTTGAGGCTTGCTAATTGCTCATCACCAATCTGCGAATAGCCAAATTCAGGTGCCAATCGGTTGCTAATTCGCATTAATGCACCCAACGTATCTGCTAGGGTGCCATCAAAATCAAAAATGATGAGTTTAGAATTGTTACGCATTTGTGAGAAGCCGATGCCAGTTTTAAAATTGTAATCTAATTAACGTTCGATTGCGATCCCCAATTATGAAGATTTGCGGTAGCATTACGCCGCCACATGGCTGGTTTAATTCTACGCAATGCAGAGGCTCTGAAGCTGCGATCCCAAGCCTCCTCGCTAAGCGATCCCAGTTCGGTTAATGTGCGATCGAGATTACAGGCATTGGGTTGAAAATCTGCTACATCTGTAGGCTGGGCAAATCTTTGATTCCACGGACAAACATCTTGGCAAATGTCACAACCAGCAACCCATCCTTGGAGATTCTTAGCGATTTCTGGAGGTAAAGTCTCAGCTCGATTTTCGATCGTATGGTAAGCAATACATCGGTTGGCATCGACTACAAATGGTTGGGTAATTGCGCCAGTCGGACAAGCGGAAATGCACCGCGTACATGTGCCGCAGTGTTGGGCGTGGGGATCGCTAGGAGTGAGGGGAATATTAGTTACAATCTCGCCTAAAAATATCCACGAACCATATTGACGATTGATAACATTTCCGTTTTTACCGATCCAACCAATTCCGGCCTCTTGTGCCCAGAATTTATCTTGAATCGGCCCCGTATCAACGTAGTAACGTGCTTCGATATTATCGCTCGATTCAATCAGCCAATTTGTCAGTTGTTTGAGTTTTTTGGTCAGTACTTTATGATAGTCTCGCCCCCAAGCATAGCGGGCGATTTTGGCATGTTTGGGGCTGTCGGGACGTTGGTGGGGGGTGTAATAGTTGAGAGCTAGCGCGATGACTGTTTTCGCAGCAGGCATAACTCGATAGATGTCTTGCCGACGCGGGTCATTCATCCAGGCCATATCAGCTTGATAACCCTGGGATAACCATGCTTGGAGGCGTTGAGCGGCGGTGTGATTAGTGTTAGGGTCGATGGCAGCGATACCGACGGCGTGAAAGCCAATTTCACGAGCACGATCTGCGACCTGCTGAGTGAGATCGTTCATGGATAAATAGATATGGCAACAGTTTCTCTAGTTATTAGATAACTTCTGGGTCATTCTAATTCTAAGCAGGTGAGATCTGTGCCAATTTCGATCGGAACTTAACGATCGATCCCCAATTCTTAACCTTTCTGATTTTGAGATTTGAAACGTCCGGCAATAAAGTCTCGCCGAGTGGCATGTTTGGTCGATCTGCCAGTGACGCGCTCGCGCCACATCCGAAAGCTAGAGGCTTTCATCTCGCGACGCATCAGGGCAATAACTTGAGGTTCGGCAAGGCCAAATTGCAACTCGATCGCTTCAAATGTAGTCCGATCTTCCCAAGCCATTTCCAGTACTCGATCGATCGTTTCAGAGTCTAATTCTGGTAATTCCATAAGTTTTCATTTATCGCTGATTCAGTTTGCAGGAGCGAGAGGGTAAATTCTTACTGAGCTTACCCCCTAAAACCTAAGAGGATGTCTGAAAACTCAACTTTGCTAGGCTCAACCTCTAGAAGATCCCCCTAAATCCCCCTTCAAAAGCGGATGCCTTTTCGGTCGGGTTCCCCGACCATGAAAAGGCACCAAGCGGGGGACTAAGAGTCCGGTTCCCCCCTTTTGAAGGGGGATTTAGGGGGATCTTCTAGAGGTTGAGCCTAGCAAAGTTGAGTTTTCAGACATCCTCTTAGGTTTTAGGGGGT
>NZ_JANPGM010000732.1:0-4605 GCF_031423935.1 Chamaesiphon sp. VAR_69_metabat_338 | reverse complement strand
CAAAGCTTAAATCATTTGGCAGGCTTGTATCTAATGATGGGTAGGTATTCAGAAGCCGAACCTTTGTACGTTCGCGCCCACGAGATCTACGAAAGCCAACTCGGAGCCAGCCATCTCGACACGATCCAGACATTGCAAGATCTCGCCGGATTGTACTTGGCAATGGGGCAAAGCGATCGAGCCGAATTGCTATATATTCGCGCACTCAAACTTCACGAACAACAAGTCGGCGTCAACCACCTCACGGCAGTTGCACACCTCAACAAACTTGCTAATTTGTACTTAGAAATCGAGCGTTATGAAGACGCCGAATCGCTATATCTTCGTGCCTTGGATATTAGCGAACGCGAACTCGGGAACGATCGTGTAGATCTAGTTGCTAACTTACACCACTTGGCAGATTTATATAAATCGCTTCAGCAATATGAAGATGCCGAACCGTTGTATAGCCGCGCACTCGCAATTTGCGAACAAAAGCTAGGGGCTAATCATACTTATACGGCCCAAAGCTTGGGTCAGTTGGCAAATTCGTACTATGAAACTGGTGAATTTACACAAGCAGAGTCCTTACTGGTGCGCGCGCTAGCGATCTACGAAGAACAGTTAGGTCGCGAACACCCGCATACAGCTCAAAGTCTGAATAATCTTGCCAGCTTGTATTATCGGATCGAACGCTATGCCGAAGCCGAACCTCTTTATGCCCGTGCGCTAGGCATCTACGAACGTCAACTAGGTCAAGATCATCCCCATACCGCTCAAGGACTGAATAACTTAGGCGTACTATATTATAAGACTGGCAATTATGGCGCGGCAGAACCGCTATATCTAAGATCTCTCGAAATCCGGCAGCGTCAGCTAGGCAGCGAGCATCCGCAGACCGCCCAAAGCTTAAACAATCTGGCCGGCTTATATTACAAAACCGAGCAATACGCTACAGCAGAGACACTTTATCGCCAGTCGCTAACCATTAGAGAGCGGCACTTAGGTGCAGACCATCCGCAAATCGCCACTAGTCTCAATAATCTGGCCTTCGTGTACCAATCGATGCAGCGGTATGGTGAGGCCGAACAACTCTATACTCGCGCTCTTGGCATTCGGGCACAACATCTAGGTGCAGAGCATCCCAAAACTCAGAAAGTTCAACGAGATTTTCTTGACTTTCTCCAGCAAGTCGTGAATACTGGACGAGTCGATCGACTCTCTGACTTGCCACTGACCCAAGCCTTGCTCTCCAAGATGCAGGGGCAGGTAGATTCTCAATAGATCTTCTCCGTCATCGGTTTAATTGCTAGTTTGGGAGTGATTAACCGATCGATTGCGTATAAAGTTTAAAAATGAGCCTCAATCTAGCACGGAGGGAAGAGTCGTAATGTGATATGATTTTGGGCAAAGGGACACAAATGCTACATCAGTCACGCAAAAAATCTCTAAGCTCGCCCGTCATTCGAGTCTATATCACCGATAACCACAACACCATTCCATACCAATGACTAAAATTTAGCAGCAGCTAGCAATTGGAGCGCATCTGTATCGATCGAGCGGATGATGCTCGGGTCGAATCGCCAGGTTCTAGAGCCAAATGTCGATTGTCAGTGCTGGAATACCAATCGCTACTAATGTTCGGATCGTTTACTGGAGTGGGCTTCGACGATCTTTCCCGATCTCAGTCTCTCCACCGCAACCTTCAATTCACTGCCATTAATTTCAGCGAAGGAGGCCGAAGTGCAGGATAAATGTGTCAAAAAACGCCATCGATCGAAACGCCGGAGTATTTACTGTCCGATTCACGATTGTTATTTGGACAGTATGAGTAAAAAGTATTACTTGTTTGCCGATCGACCAGAACAGCTTGAGGCGCGTGGCTTCGGGCGGTTGGCCGCCAAATTATCGATCGACTTTCACACTACTGTCTCGATTACTGGCGAGTGGTTAGAATCTTTCTGGTGCGATCGATGTCAAAGGACAAAATGGTATTATGTTTGCAAAACTAGCGATCGTACTTACGAGCTAATTTTAGCTCCAGATGACCTCTGGCAGCGCGTAACTGGCGTCGTTCATCCCAATGGCAATCCGTCGGTGAGTGAATTTAGCCGCCGAGAAGCACGGGTCAAACAATATCAGGGAGTAAAGGCTTTTATCACCATTCGGTGACGATCGCCTACCTCCAATGTATTTAAATATACCAGCAAAATCGAGATCGAGATACCGTATTTTGGCGGATCTAGCGGATCGGTATGGTGTGAATAAGTTGTGCATGTGGCGGTTTAATGCTGGTTGTGGGCACCATAGACACAGAAGTTAGACCTCAAAATCACCTTTATCGAATTTTAAAGAGCTTACATTATGGATGCAGCCGATCGAGTAATACTAGTAACGGGTGGGGCGGGATATATCGGTGCTCATGCTGTCAAAGCGTTAGAAACGCGCGGGTTTCAAGTCGTTGTCTTAGATAGTCTAGTGTATGGACATCGCGAACCCGTTGAGGCACATCTCAAAGCGAAGTTAGTAGTGGGTGAGATTAGCGATCGCGCCGTCCTCGATCGGATTTTTACGACGTACAAGATTACTGCGGTAATGCACTTTGCGGCTTTTGCTTATGTAGGCGAATCGGTCAGCGATCCGGCTAAATATTGGCAGAATAATGTCGTCGGTACTTTGGCATTGCTCGATGCCATGCGCGCACATGGAGTCACCAATTTTATCTTCTCCTCGACTTGTGCCACCTATGGCAATCCACAGTATATTCCGATCGATGAGCAACATCCCCAGTTCCCGATCAATCCCTATGGTGCGGGCAAACTGGCGATCGAACGCGTGTTGCAAGATTACGATCCGGCTTATGGGATGAAGTCGGTAATTTTCCGCTACTTTAATGCCGCTGGTGCCGATCCGGATGGATTGTTTGGGGAAGATCACAATCCTGAAACCCACTTGATCCCGCTCATTCTACAAGCTGCCGCAGGCAAACGGGCGGCGATCTCCGTGTTTGGCTCGGACTATGAGACGCCAGACGGCACTTGTATCCGCGACTATATTCACGTTACCGATCTGGCTCAAGCACACGTTCTGGGCTTAGAATACTTGCTAAAGAACCAAGTCAGCCAAATCTTCAATCTGGGTAATGGGAATGGCTTCTCGGTTAAGGAAGTCATCGATACCGCCAAGCAAGTAACGGGCAAAGAGATCGCGATCGATTTCTGTCCCCGCCGCGCTGGCGATCCTGCTACCCTAATCGGCAGTAGCGACAAAGCTCGCCAAGTTTTGGGCTGGAAACCAGAGTATGCCGACTTGAATGCGATCGTCCAACACGCCTGGACTTGGCATCAACACCGCCATTTCTCGTAGGTTGGGTTGAGTAGAGCGAAACCCAACATCCCTAGACAGTTGGATTTTTTCAGATCCGACCTTTAATTCAGAACCCATAGATAGTCCCGATTATGAATGTAAAGAATACGGATGCCAAGCCGGAATTAATCATTGAAGCGGGACGAGCCGAACGCCAATATTGGCAAGATCTCTGGCGATATCGCGAGTTATTTTACTTTTTGGCTTGGCGAGATATTTTGGTGCGTTACAAGCAAACCGCGATCGGGATTGCTTGGGCATTGATTCGGCCATTTCTGACGATGGTGGTATTTACAGTCGTATTTGGCAATTTAGCCAAGCTGCCATCGGAGGGCGTTCCTTATCCAATTTTGGTATTTTCGGCGATGCTACCGTGGCAGTTTTTTGCTAATGCTTTGTCTGAATGTAGCAATAGTTTGATTGGGAATGCTAATTTGATTTCTAAGGTCTACTTTCCGCGATTGATCGTGCCAGTGAGTGCGATCGTGGTGAGTTTTGTGGATTTTATGATTTCAGGAATCATTCTGTTGGGATTGATGGCTTGGTACAACTATGTGCCGAGTTGGCGAATTCTGATGTTACCTGTATTTGTAGCGATCGCGTTTGCAGCTTCGATCGGTGCGGGGTTATTATTTGCATCGCTGAATGTCAAGTATCGAGATTTTCGGTTTATCGTACCTTTTATTACCCAAATTGGATTATATATTTCACCAGTCGGATTTAGCAGCAATATCGTCCCCGAACAGTATCGATTGCTTTATTCTCTCAATCCAATGGTCGGTGTAATTGATGGCTTTCGCTGGTCGATTTTAGGTGGAGACGCGAAACTATACTTGCCAGGATTTGCTCTATCATTAGGTCTGGTGTTACTACTATTAGTAGTGGGCATTGTTTATTTCCGCAAAGTGGAAAAGACTTTCGCCGATGTCATTTAAATAAAATTAGAGATCTAATAGAGAGATAGATTAACACATGTCTGACACAGTAGTTAGGGTCGAAAATTTAAGTAAGAAGTATATTCTGGGACATCAGAAGCAGGAAGGTTATACAACTTTACGAGAGTCGATGACTAGCGGTGTCAAAAATTTACTACAGCCATTCCGAGGTGGTAAATCACAACTTTACGATCCTGCTTCTGATGAGTTTTGGGCACTGAAGGATGTATCCTTTGAGATTAAGCAGGGCGACAGAGTTGGAATTATCGGTCGAAATGGTGCTGGAAAATCGACTTTACTCAAGATCCTGAGTCGCATTGTTGAG
>NZ_JANPGM010000731.1:0-3992 GCF_031423935.1 Chamaesiphon sp. VAR_69_metabat_338 | reverse complement strand
TGAAGACTGAATCGCTGCCCGAAAGTGCGAGACCATTTTCCGGCAATGGCGTTAATCCATTGAGCATTCCAAGCAAAATTTGTTGGAAGTAGCTGATATAAACCGTATCTTTAGAACCACGAGCCGTACTTACGATGTCATACATTTCGCGGCTGTAATTCAATTTCACGCCATCGCGCTTACTGATCGCTTCTAGCCCGATCCAGTCTATTACTACTCCCTCGATTGCCCCGCTCCCGATCCAGCCAGCACCAGCGATCGTCTCGATCGAGCGTCAACCAGAGATCGCCACGATCGTCCAGCAGCAACTTCAGCTCATGGCACGGCAATTAGAATTGTTAGGCGGACAGCCGATCGCTGCCGCACCACCGATTGCTGGAGCGGTGGCACCAGTGGCACCAGTGGCAGTTGCTCTCAATGGACATAGCAATGGCAATGGACATAGCAATGGCAATGGTAAGAGTACTAATAGCGATCGAGATCTAGCAACCAGCACGAGCGCGGGGCCGTCGCCTGGAGCCAAAATTAGTAAGACGATCGATAATAGCTTAAGCGTCGAGCAACAACAGGCGTTAGCCGCGATCGTCGATCGCTATGTGGCTAAAACCAAAGAATCCAAACGCCAAGCCCAAGCACATCGCCGCTATCTAGCCGATCCGCGTACCGTGTCGGGATTTACACCCTTACTCAAAGAAATGGTCTATCCGATCGTCACCGATCGCGCGCAGGGGGCGCGGTTATGGGATGAAGATGGGAATGAATATATCGATCTGACCAATGGCTTCGGGCTAAATTTCTTTGGGTGGTCGCCGGATTTTGTTACGAATGCGCTGAAAGCGCAGCTCGACAAAGGGATGGCGATCGGCCCGCAAACGCCACTAGCGGGGAAAGTGGCCAAAAAGATCGCCCACCTGACAGGCATGGAGCGAGTGGCATTTTGTAATACCGGCTCGGAAGCTGTCATGGCCGCATTGCGGATCGCGCGGACGGTCACGGGCAAGGATCTGGTGGCGATTTTTGCTGGTTCCTATCACGGTACTTTCGATGAAGTGTTATTCCGCGCTGGCCCCAATCTCAAAACGTTTCCTTCCGCACCTGGGGTAATGGCTTCAGCCCTAGAAAATATCATCGTTTTAGATTATGACAGTCCCAAATCCCTGGAAATCATTCGCGAATATGCCGATCGATTGGCCGCCGTAATTGTCGAACCCGTCCAAAGTCGGCACCCCAACCTGCAACCGCAAGCCTTTCTGCGCGAAGTGCGATCGATTACCGCGCGATCGGAGATTGCCTTAATTATCGATGAGGTAATTACGGGTTTTCGGGTTGCTCCTGGCGGCGCGCAGGCACACTTCGGTGTCAAAGCCGATATTGCTACCTACGGAAAAGTCGTCGGCGGCGGAATGCCGATCGGAATTTTAACCGGATCTAGTAAATATATGGACGCTCTCGATGGTGGTTTCTGGCAATTTGGCGATCGATCGATTCCCGAAGTTGGCGTTACCTTCTTTGCCGGTACCTTCGTCCGCCATCCGCTAGCCTTAGCCGCCGTCGATGCCATTCTCGACAAACTCCAAGCTGGTGGTGCCGAACTCCAGCAATCGTTAACTACCAAAACTCAGCAATTGGTCGATCGATTGGTCGCACATTTCCGATCGGTTGGGGTGCAGATTGAAATCGAGCACTTTAGCTCTTTGTTCTATCTGATGTTTGCACCGACTGAAAATTATGGTGGACTGCTGTTTTATCTATTGCGCGAACGCGGGATTCATATCTGGGAAAATCGCCCGTGCTTCTTGACTCTGGCGCATACCGATGCCGATCTCGACGAGATCGTTTGGGCATTTCAAGTCTGTATCGCCGAGCTGCAAGCCAGCGGTTTCTTGACTAGTTCGGCGGCAGCGATCGCCATCAATCACAATCTCCCGCCCCAGCCCGGAGCCAAACTTGGCAAAGATCGGGACGGCAATCCAGCTTGGTTTGTCACCGATCCCGATCGGGCTGGTAAGTATCTGCAAATCGATACATCTGTCTTGTAGCTATCTCCAGTCGATTGTCTTCAGATACATCTATAGTTGTTAGTTCAAAATTGCGCTGTTATGATGGATTGCCTCTCCGATCGACTGAATCTACTCGATGATGTAATTCCTCATGACGGTCTAAACGTCTTATCGATCGCACCCACTCTTAAATCATTGATGCATTCATCCGAGCGAGCTAATTTACAGGCGATTGACTTCGATCCATTTGTTGATGGTGAATTATTGTTGGCTGCGCCAGCAACCGAATCCCAGCAAGAAATTTGGCTGGGCGTCCAAATGAGTCCAAATGCTAATTTAGCCTGTATTCTCTCCCAATCTTTGCAGATCGGCGGTAGGTTGAATGTGGATGCAATGCAAGCCGCGATAAGGGCACTAATCGATCGGCACGAATCGTTGCGGACGACTTTTAGTGGCGATGGGAAGACAATCTCGATCGCTAAAGCAGTCACTTTTGAGTTGCCAATTAGGGACTTATCGGCTTTGAGTAGTAGCGATCGCGCCGCTGCGATCGATCGCTACCAACAGCAAGCTGTCAACACGCCCTTCGACCTCCAACACGGCCCCTTATTTCGCGCTCAGCTGCTCAAACTAGCCGATCGCCAACACTTGCTGATTTGGGACGTCCATCACCTGATTTGCGATGGGTGGTCGTTGGGCATTCTGCTCGCAGACTTGGCAGCAATCTACAATAGTCTCAATCGGGGCATCGCGATCGCCCTCGAACAGCCAGAGTATTTTAGCGAGTATACTTTTGCCGAGCAAGCGCAAATCGGCACTCCCGAGGCGATCGCCACCACTGCCTATTGGCTGCAAAAGTTTGCTGAGTTACCACCAGTTTTAGATCTGCCGACCGATTACCCGCGTCCGCCGGTGCGGACTTTTAATTCTAGCCGCGAATACTACACCTTACCAGCAAATTTAGTCGCCCAAATCGAGAAATTGGGGGTCAAACATGGGTGTAGTGTGATGACTACCCTGCTGAGTGCCTTTGAAGTATTTCTGTTTAAACTCACCGGCCAAACCGATCTGACCGTCGGCGTGCCGACCTCTGGCCAATTGGCGACGGGTAGATTTAATTTGGTCGGGCATTGCGTCAATTTCTTACCATTGCGGAGCCGCATCGATCCGGCGATCGCCTTTGGTGACTATTTGCGATCGCGTAATAGTGCCATTCTCGATGATTACGAACGCCAAAACTTTACCTTTGGCAGTTTATTACAAAAACTCGCCATTCCCCGCGATGCCAGCCGAATTCCATTGGTACCGGCGGTCTTTAATATCGACCTTGATGGCGGCAGTACCAAATCCACATTTGATGAATTAACCACCACACTCGCCTTCAATCGGGGCGAGTTTGCGACTTTTGAATTCTTTCTCAATGGGTTCGCTACCGCCAGCGGCCAGATCGATCTTGATTGTCAATACAATACCAATTTATTTAGCGCGACCTCGATCCAGCAGCGGTTGGGCGAATTCGCCAATTTACTGACGCAGATTGTCGCCACACCCGATCGATCGCTGCAACAATTATCGTTACTAAGTCCGGCGCAAGCCCAGCAATTATTAGTCGATTGGAACGCGACTCAGACGGACTTTCCCTCTGAGTGTATCGATCGCGTATTCGTGCGACAGGTAGCCGAGTCTGGCGAAGCAATCGCCTTAATTTACCAGGATCGGCAACTCACCTACCGCGAACTGAACGAGCGTGCCAATCGACTAGCTAACTATTTGCTCGCCATCGGGGTCAAATCCGGCGAACTAGTGGGCATCGCTGTCGATCGGTCGATCGAGACGATCGTCGCCATGCTGGGCATTCTTAAGGCTGGTGGAGCCTATCTCCCGCTCGATTTGAGCTATCCCGCCGCTCGATTGGCTTACATGCTGGAAAATGCCCAGGTGTCGGTATTGCTGACCAAAACCACCGCTCGCGATCGCTTGCCCGCCCATACC
>NZ_JANPGM010000730.1:0-4832 GCF_031423935.1 Chamaesiphon sp. VAR_69_metabat_338 | reverse complement strand
ATTGCTGCCGATCGACTTTTGTGCTGTGACTGAGGATTGAGATAGAGTTTGAAAGCAGATGGTTTGTCGGGATAGAAGCAGGCGGAGTGCCACATCGAGAATTTGGCGTCGGTATTCGTTGGGACGAACAGATCGGCAATTTGCGCGAATCGATCGAGGCTGACGTTGTAATGCGCTGCTAAATATTGATTTAATTCTAATCCGGCTTGCCAGTTAGACTGAAGATTCGGATTGCTTCCTTGAGCTTCGACCAAGATCCGCAGTTCTACTTTGTCAGGGTCTAACGCGATCGAAAATTCAAAGGGAGAGCCATCGTCTGAGACATCAGACGGCCATTCAACACTCTCCCCAATTTGACGATCGCTCCAAGAGATCGTCATCGCCCGAAAGATTTCGACCACCTCGGCAAGTTTGGCATTCATGCCCAAGGCATTGCACAGAGCTGTCAATTTTTCGATCCCAACTTCCACGTAGGTTTGACTCGGAATCAAGCGTTCTGGATCGAATCCAATTTGCGACTGCGGCTCGATCGAATGCTGATTTTTTAATGATACTTCTAGAGCATCAGATGTATTTTCATTTGTATTAGTTGATACTGATGCTGTAGATGCGTGCTCAGAATTACTCATGAAAATCCCCAATATTTAAATGATTAGATGTTTATTTCTCTATCGTGGAAATACTTTTCACATCCTAGCATGCAAATTTATTTTTTATACATTTGTCGTTTTTGTGACATCTGCTATACGGATTTCGGACTATTTTAAAATTAAATACTACATAATAAACAAGCCTTGGGCTTTTCACAGCCAGGTCTTAAAGAATTCTTTATTAAATTTGTAGTCTGTCAAGATTTACATAAAATTCTATACCTCTATATATCAAGAGATATATAAACATACATAAAATAGCAATATTTGAGTGAGTATGATGTAAATGATAAATTCAGAAGATAGTGTGTCGCTCGTCACAAAATAGAGTAAGTCAATTAGATATCAGATGAGGTACTTCAAGAGAAAATCTGATGTTACTAGAGATCGCGATCTCTAAATCGTTATTAATGTCTGAATCCGCATAAATCGATCGAATCGTTACTGAAAAACATTAGTAGTCGATCGATGTTTACAATTAATTGTGCTGTAATAGTGTTTCGATCGTCGAGACTAGTTGGCCTAGTTTGACGGGCTTAGTGACGTAGCGATCGGCACCAGCATCCAGACATTTTTGGCGATCGGCAGGCATTGCCAAGGCGGTAAGTGCAATGATGGGAATCGCCGCACATTCCGGGATCTGCCGAATGCGACCGATCGCCTCGAACCCATCGAGATCGGGCATCTGAATATCCATCAAGATCGCATCAGGAATATGCAGCTGCGCCATCTCGATCGCTTGGTACCCATTGCCTGCGCCCAGTAACTGATAGCCTCGGCTGTGGAGATAGCCAGTCAGAGTTTCCATATTGGCTTCGTTATCTTCCACTACTAAGATCGATGCTTTGGACTTAGTCCTAACATCTTTAGGGTCTGCTGGCGGGACAGCGATCTCCATCCGCGCAGGATGCGTCGATGAAGGGATTGCGGCTTCCAGGCTTGGCTCGAAGGGGAGATAGACGGTAAAGCAACTACCGCGTTGGAGTTCGCTCTCAACGGTGACGGTACCACCATGTAGTTCGACAATCCGCTTGACCAATGCTAGTCCCAATCCTGTGCCCGCATACTGACGGTTGAGACTGCTATCGATTTGGACGAAGGATTGAAATAATTTGGAGATATTTTCGGGTGCAATCCCAATCCCGGTATCGACGACCGAAAATACGATTTGCTGTCGAGCAGATATCGCGGCGAGTGGCTCAATTGAAGTCAGATTGGCTGGGTCGATCGCCAGGGGTAGATCGCCACTGCGCCCAGCTAGCACCCGCACATCCAAAGTCACAGCTCCCCCTTCAGGGGTAAATTTGACGGCATTACTGAGTAAATTGATCAGGACTTGACGGAATCGCAGATCGTCTATGTGCAGATTGACGGACTTGAGTGGGATGGGTAATTGCGTAGTCAGGCGGATTTGTCGTTTGTGGGCGAGTTCTTGGACAAATAGCATACTGTGTTGACACAGGGATTGGATCGATACTTCGCTCAATTCGAGCACAAATTTATTGGCGGCGATCTTCGAGAGATCGAGAATATCGTTAATTAGAGAGAGTAGGTGTTTGCCACTTTTTTCGATCGTAGCGAGGGAATTATGTTGCTGCTGGTTGAGATCGCCGACGATCGATGTCTGGAGAGCTTCCGACATGCCGAGAATCGCATTGAGCGGGGTGCGGAGTTCGTGACTCATATTTGCCAAGAACTCGTCCTTGAGCTGGGTCGCCTGGGCGAGTTCTTGGTTAGAGATCGCCAGTTGTTGGTTGCGTTCGCGCAATTGGGTTTCGGCCTGTTGCCGTTCGGTTAATTCTGCCTGTAATAGCTCGAATAGAGTTGCCTGTTGAATCGCGATCGCTAGTTGGTCGGCAATTTGCTGGAGAAGTTGGGCTTCGACATCTTGCCACTGCCGTTGGCCGCTACAAGCATGGATGCTCAATAATCCCCATAATTGCACGCGATCGCTCGGATCGAACTGCCGCTCAGTGTCGTTGTTTTCACACGGCAATAAAATCGGGGCGACGATTTTCGATCGTACCCCAGCCATGACTTCGCATTCTTGAAGCCGCAGCGATCGCTCATCCTGCATCACATCAACTACAATTCGGGGTTGACCCTGCGCGTAAAATTCGATCTCATCTTGACTGAATGGTGCGCGGTGCCACTCGATCTGCATCAGGCTAGGATAATCTGGCGATACTACTTCTTCGACAGCGCGGAGTTGTCCGTCTGGGAAAATTTGAAAGATGGTGGCGCGATCGACCTGCATCAATTCCTTAACTTGGCTAGCAGCAGTAGCGAGGATTTCTTCGACTTTGAGCGAATTGCGGATTTGCTGGGCGATCGCGCCTAATGTGCGCTGCTGGCGTAGTTGTAAGGCGATTTCTTCTTCGGCGCGCCAGCGGATCTGGAGTTCGGATTGAACTTTGGCATAGAGAGTCGCTTGCTGAATCGCAATCCCGATCTGTTCGCCAATATGTCGGATAAATTCGATCTCGATCTCTTGCCAAGCGCGATCGCTCCGGCAATGATGGACGCAAAGCAATCCCCATAAATCCAGCCCATTGAGCAAGGGAATGATTAAGTGAGCGCGAACTTGATAAGCCGCTAGCACCCGTATTTCTGAATCTTGAAGTCCAGCCGTATAAATATCTTCGACCGCATTAATGCGCCCTTGTCGATAGTAGCGAGCAAACTTGCGACCAAAATCCAGATCGTGAATTTTTGCGCCCAAAATCGGCTTAAATTCGCTGGCGACCGATTCAGCGACAAATTCACCCTGGGAGTGGTGACAATCGGATGCAAATTTAAAGATTGCCACCCGATCGGTTTCCAAAAAGTTGCGAATTTCCCGTACTGCGGTCTCAAAGACGATCGGTAGCTCTAAGGATTTCCGAATCCGTTGGGTCATTTCTCGCAACACAAATTCGCGATCGGCTTGTTGGCGGATCGTTTGTTCGATTTGCTGCCGAATCGCTTCATTTTCTCTAGCCGCACTGATATCAAAGCTAATCCCTACCATCCGACAGGGACGATCGCGTTCGTCAGATTGCACTAGTCCGTGAGCTTTGAGGAAGTGGATGCTCCCATCAGGATGAATGACCCGAAATTCGGCATTGAATTCTGCTACTTGCATCAACGCTTGGGCTAATTTTTTTTCGATCGCTGGCCGATCTGCGGGATGAACGCTGTGAGTCCAGTTGGTATAGGCACCACCTTGCTCGATCGGGTTGTCTGCTCTATTGCGTCCGTATAGTTCGTACATCCGATCGTCCCAGATCGAGCAATCTTTGACAATGTCCCACTCCCAACAGCCAGCAGAGGCAGATTTGAGCGATAATGACAGTCGCTCTGAGAGTTTGTGTAATTCTGCGGCTGTTAAATGGGGTTGGAGACTCTCTCTGGTAACTAGTCCCACCAAACAACCGCGCTCGTCCACGATCGGTAAGTGGTCGATCTGATGTCGATCGAGCAAGTTGGTAACTACAAATAAATCTGTGATTGCCGATCGTGCTAGCGTCACGATCGGCGATTGCATCACCTCGCCGATCGTCAGCCGCTCCAAATCTTGCCGAGCTGCCATCAGCCGCACGACATCTGTCGCTGTCAAGATGCCGATCGGTCGTCCCGCATCGACAATGAGAATCCAACTAGCGGCGGCATCTCCTCGATGCTTTGCCGGAGAGGTCGCGCCGTCGATCGAAGTGGCAGCCTGCGGAGAATTACACATCATGGCGATCGCTACAATCGCTACTGTATCTGGCGACACGCTCTGCGACCGAACGATGATTTGCTCCCATAGTGGCAGTGTCGAACTGAAGATTGGCTCAGACTGGGCAAACGGTACAGATTCGAGCATTTTTTTCGGCGAGGAGCTACTAATTTAATAGTGCCCTCAAGATCGCCGTAAGTTTGGGTCGGGGACTGGGTATCCTAAAAAATATATCAAAAGAGTATATTTCTCATGAGTACTTACTCCATCCTCGTTGTTGACGATCGACCCGATAATTTCGATGTCATAGAAGCCCTCTTACCGAGTGAAAGCTATCGCCTGCACTATGCTAACTGCGGTGAGGATGCTATTACCTTGCTCGACAAATTCGATCCAGACGTAATCTTGCTGGACGTGATGATGCCCGGTCTGAATGGGTTTGAAGTGTGCAAACGAATCAAATTGATGTCCCAATGGCAAGG
>NZ_JANPGM010000729.1:0-2515 GCF_031423935.1 Chamaesiphon sp. VAR_69_metabat_338 | reverse complement strand
CAACTCAGACCGAGCCAGCCGAGGCAGTTGCACCGATTGAAACGCCAGATGCCGAGTCCATAGCACCAGTTACCACACCAGTCACAGATCTCGGAGCTACCGAAAGCACCAGCGAACCGCCCATCGCAGTAATTAGCAGCGACGAGACACCCCCGCCAGCAGTAACAGAATTGCCCATTTGGGCGCGAGATGACCGCCAACAGCGACTAGAACAGCTCAAGGCAACCGCGATTGAAACCGAAGTTCCAGCCGCTCCTGCGACCGATGTAGACCTCGACGACGACTTCTTGTGGTCGGCTAAAATCCTCGCGGATCGCGGTCGCACCCCCGAACAAGTTTCGCTCGACGAGATTAACTGGCTCAAAAAACTCCGCCAAGGCTTAGACAAAACCCGGCGCGGCTTTGTCAATCAACTCAAAGCCCTCATCGGTCAAGGCCCCCTGAATGCCGATGCTGTAGAATCGATCGAAACCTTGCTACTGCAAGCCGATGTTGGTGTCGAAGCTACCGATTATGTGATCGAAACCTTGCAAGCCAAGCTGCGCCAAGAGTCCCTCCCCCCAGATGAAGCTATCGCCTATCTCAAACAGATTTTGCGCGATTTACTCGACACTCCTTATCAGAGCAACTACAGCCAAGAATTCTTGCCTATCAACGATCGATTGAATATCTGGTTGATCGTTGGCGTCAATGGAGTCGGTAAAACTACCACTATCGGTAAACTCGCCCACATGAGCCAATCGTCTGGCTATAAATGTCTGATTGCCGCTGGCGATACCTTCCGCGCTGCTGCCGTCGAACAAGTCAAAGTGTGGGGTCAACGCAGCGGCATTGACGTCATTGCCAATCCCGGTCAAAATACCGACCCTGCTGCCGTGGTATTTGATGCAATTAGTGCTGCTCGATCGCGCGGAACTGAGTTACTATTAGTCGATACTGCCGGACGACTCCAAAACAAAAAAAACTTAATGGATGAGTTGAGCAAAATCCGCCGGATTATAGACAAGCAATCGACCGATGCGCAGATAGAATCTTTATTGGTACTCGATGCAACTCTAGGACAAAATGGTTTGCGACAGGCTCAAGTTTTTGCCGAAGCAGCTAAATTGAGTGGAGTCGTATTAACCAAACTAGATGGAACGGCTAAAGGTGGCGTGGCTCTGGCGGTAGTCCAACAACTCGGCCTCCCAATTCGATTTATCGGCGCGGGCGAAGGAATTGAAGATTTAAGACCCTTTTCTAGCTATGAATTTGTTGAAGCCTTATTAAGTGGTTAGGAATATAAATGATGAATTATGAGCCACAAATTATGTCAGTAGCTGCTCTGCAAGAATTAGTGGCAGATCTCAGTCGGCAACAAAAGAAAACCCACGAGCTACTGAGTAATTTAGGTTTTGCCTTGCGCAGCTTTAAAAATCTCAACCAATTTTTGGAACTAATTCCCCTCATGGTGACACGCGTCACCGATGGTGAAGGTGGGGCAATTATCTTATTCAAAAAAACTGGTCAACTGCAAATTCAACAGCTACATTGTCAGGGTGAAGGTGCCTGTAATGAGTTGCGCCAGCGAATTGAAATGGCAATTTCTAAGACGCTTACTGATGTATCGGAAGGTAGAGAAAGCAGCTTTCAGACAGATTTTTGGGATAAATTAGAGAGTAGAATCGAGCTAGACCTCGATTACCGAATTCAAATATTCCGGACGCCAATTTTACTCGAAAGTGGCGAACGCGGTCGCCTATACGTATTTACTCGCAATCCTGAATATGGGTGGACGATCGATCGCCAAAAACTCTTGCAACTAGTCGCCGATCAGACCGCAGTCGCCATTCATAACGACGAATTAACTGTTGAATTGCGCAAAAAAGAACGACTCGATCGCGAGTTGGAAATCGGTGCCGAAATTCAAGAACGCTTATTACCTAAAAAATTCCCCGATATTCCGGGGTTAGAATTAGCAGCTTGCTATCTTAATGCCGATCGGGTGGGTGGGGATTATTATGATTTTATCCCCGCCAATTACGACCGGCTTACCAATAAAACCTGCGATCTCAGCACGAATAAGTGGAGCATCACCATCGGCGACGTAATGGGCAAAGGAGTCCCTGCTGGCTTGATCATGACCATGACGCGCGGGATGTTGCGTGCGGAAGTACTCAACGGTCACTCTCCCGCCCGTATTCTCCAGCATCTCAATCGGGTCATGTATGCCGATCTCGCCAATTCCAGTCGGTTTGTCACGCTATTTTATTCCGAATACGACCCGACCACCAAAATTCTGACCTATACCAATGCCGCACACAATCCACCACTCTACTGGCAAGCCGCTACCGATCGGATCGTGCGGCTAGATACTCAGGGGATGTTGATTGGACTGGATCCTGATTCTCGCTATGAGGAAGCACAAGTCCAACTCCACCCAGGCGATACGATTATTTACTATACCGATGGCTTCACTGACGCCGCCAATCAGGATGGGGAAAGGTTTAACGAAGAAAACCTCATCTACACCTTC
>NZ_JANPGM010000728.1:0-6088 GCF_031423935.1 Chamaesiphon sp. VAR_69_metabat_338 | reverse complement strand
CCTTTCGGCAGCAAATTGGCATGGTCTTGCAGGATACGCTCTTATTTAGCGGCACAATTCAGGAAAATATCGCCCTTGCCAACCCCGATGCGACTTCGGAAGATGTCATTGCCGCTGCTAAAGTGGCTGCCGCTCACGATTTTGTGATGGAATTGCCAGATGGCTATAATACAAAGGTTGGCGAACGCGGTGCGGCACTCTCTGGCGGCCAACGCCAACGGATTGCGATCGCCCGGACAGTATTACAAAAACCCCGAATGTTGATTCTCGATGAGGCGACTAGTGCATTGGACTACGATAGCGAACGTCAAGTTTGCTTGAATTTAGCCCAAGCCTTTCAACATCAAACCGTCTTTTTTGTCACCCATCGTTTAAATACGATCGCCCATGCCGATACGATCGTGATGATGGACAAAGGGCAGATCGTCGAAACCGGCACTCACGATCGCTTGATGGCCTTGAAAGGTCTTTATTATTGTCTCTATCAACAACAAGCAGCTCAAGTTTAAAAACAACCGATCTTTACTCGCGATCGAGCAAAGATTGCTAATTTATCATTAATACTTTTAAGATTATGAAACTATTAAACCAATCATCAGAGGACAAGCGGAATACAGCGAATAAACTAGCCAAACGGAAGATCGCACCGGATGGGCTGCGTCAGGCAGAACCCACTCAACTCGATACCTACCAAGTCGGAGAAATCGAGCAATCTGTCGTCTTCCAACAGTCGCGGGCGTGGTCGCGCGGCATCGTCTGGACGATTTTAGCCATTACGACTGGTCTAATCACTTGGGCGTGTTTGGCACCCATAGAAGAAGCGATTACCATTACCGGCAAGCTGGAACCGACCGAGAAAGTCAAAGATGTGCAGGTACCAGTTGGTGGCGTCGTCAAAACAGTTTTTGTCAAAGAGGGAGACAAAGTCACCGCCGGACAGAAATTATTGAGATTGGAATCGACCGTGCCGCAGACGACCCTGGCGTCTCTCCAAAAAAATCTCGACTCGATGACGGCGGAGACGCGTTTTTATCATAGTTTGCTCGATCGCGGTGTCGATACCGTCAACCCCCAAGATCTGGCCAAACTCAACGTCCGTCCCGAAATCCTCGCTCTCACCAAAAACCGCAGTGCGATCCTCGCCGAAACTCAACTCTATCGTTCCGAACTCAATGGTACGGACGTAGCCAATCTCAACCCCGAACAACGCCAACGCCTGCAATCCAGCCGCGCCGAGACGGCTTCGCGCACGAGTTCGGCACAACTCGAAGTCGGTCAAGTTGACAATCAAATGCGCGAAAATCTGGGTAAACGTAAGGGCTTGAGCGAACTGCTGGTGGATAACAAAGCAGTAATTGCCAATATCAATGCCAAAACTGCCGCCAAAAGATCCCAAATTGCCGCCCAAATGGCGGAAAATCGGACGCAGTATCAATCCGCTCAAAGCTTAGCCGCCAGCAATAGCGAAATTCTCAGTAGCCTCAAACCAGCGGGAGAAGCTGGGGCACTATCGCGGAATCAGGTACTCAAACAGGAGCAAGAAGTGACCTCGCGCCAGAGCGAAGTAGCTCAACTCGACGATCGCTATCGCAAGCTCCAACAAGACGAGCAAGAGCTAATTGCTAATTCGCGGCTGGAAATTCAGAATCAACAACAACAAATCAAAAAGAATCAGCAAGAAATCGCCCAACTCAGTCGCGAATACAACCGCCTGACGATGGCGACCAATCAAAGTCGTGAAAAACTCAAAAATAGCGTAGCGACATCGCAGAAAGACATCCTGACCAGAATTGCGGCCAACGATAAACAGGTTGCCGAAATTGACGGCCAATTGAATAAAACGATCGTCGAGATCGATCGTAAAGTTGCCGATCTGACTAGTCAAATCAGTCAAGCCAAAATGAACCTCAAATATCAAGAAATCGTCGCCCCAGCTAGCGGCACAGTTTTTGAACTCAAAGCTGGTACGCCAGGATTTGTCGCCACTACTAGCGAACCGATCTTAAAAATCGTACCGAATAATAACCTGAATGCCAAAGTATTTATTAGCAATAAAGATATCGGTTTTGTTAAAGCCGGCATGCCAGTAGATGTCCGGATCGATTCGTTCCCATTTAGTGAATTTGGCGATGTCAAAGGTACCGTACTGGCGATCGGTTCCGACGCTCTAGCCGCCGACCAAGCTCATCCCTATGAAAGATTTCCAGCGATCGTCCAGCTCGCCAAACAGCAGATTTCGATTAAGGGTAAACCCGTGACGCTTCAGTCGGGGATGTCTCTGAGTGCTAATGTCAAATTGCGCAATCGCACGGTGATGAGTATCTTTACCGATGCAATCGTCAAGCAAAATGATGCGATGAAAACAGTCCGGTAATCGATCGTTGATAATTGATAGTTGATAGATCGTAGGGTGTGTTATCGCGATAGCGTAACGCACCGAATAATAAATCTCATGAGTCATTTAGGATCGCTGTAGTCGATCGTCGATAGCGTGTTTTAAGAGTGAGATCTAGATCCCACTCTTAAAATTATCTATTTAAATAGTACGGATCGATCCAGCTTCGATATTTGTTCGATGAGTTATTAAATTTATCGATAGGAAGACCGACAACAATTTATTCTCTAAGACTGTGAGTAAAGCTAGTAAAACAACCGATCGAGATCGATATTTAGGGCGAGATTTAAGCAGCTACGATCGCCGCTTGAATAGAATCGAAGAGACGCATTTGAATAGTAAAGAAGTTCGACTACTATTTGAAAATATGGCTGACAAAATTGATATGTTAGCCGAACAAATCGATCGGCAATTTGATTGGTTGGAAGCCCGTTGCGATCGATTGGAATCGCGATGCGATCGCTTAGAATCGCACTTTCAATCATTAAATCGCCAACTCGATCTGGCGATCTCTAAACCGTCAGAGCGAGTTGAAAGATCGAATGATTAACTCCGCAACGTCACCCGAAATTTATCGACCAAAACATCGCGAATCTGCTGTTGTAGTGGCTCGATCTCGGCTTCTGTCAAAGTGCGATCGAGTGCCCGATAAATCGATCGAATTGCCAGACTCCGCTGTCCGTCGGGGACATTCGCACCGCGATATTCATCGAAGACGGTGACTTCTTCGAGTAATTCACCCCCAGCCTTGGTAATCGCTTTTTGAATCTCCGCCAGCGAGAGATCTACTGGTGCGAAGAAGGCGATATCGCGATCGGATGCCGGATAGGTAGAATAGTTTTTAAAAATCGGCACCAATCGCTCTTCAGCCGCGAGGTAATTGAGGATCGGATCGAGGTTGAGCTGGAAGACATACACCGCAGCAGGGAGATCTTTTTCCTGACGCAGTTGGGGGTGCAATTGCCCGAAGTAACCTAGTTTCTGACCCTGCAACCAGAGTGACGCCGTGCGTCCTGGATGTAGTTTGGGATCGGAGCGATCTGATTGATATTCTACGGGGATTTTGAGGCTAGCGCAGACGCTATCGAGCATGCCCTTAGCTTCATACCAGGTAAGGGGTTGGGGTTTACCACCAGTCGTCCAGCGGCTCACCGCCGGATCGCCACCGATGATGCCAGCAAGCACATCGGTTTCGATCAATCCCGTTTCGTCGCGTCCGAAGATTTTACTAATTTCAAAAGCTTGAAGCGCGCCGTTACCTTGGGCGAGATTGGTTTGGAAACTTTGAATCAATCCTGATATTAATTCCGATCGCAAGGTGGCATATTCAGTAAACATCGGATTGACGATTTCTACTTGGGAGCCATTATTGAGTTTTTCGGTGGCGTAGGAATATTGGACGACTTCATTTAAACCAACAGCCCGAAATGCCGCCCGAATTTGCCGCAATAATTCCTCATCGAGCGAGAGGAATCCCGCTGCTGATTCTGAAGGCAGCGTATCCATGAATCGATCGTAACCATACAGTCTGGCAACTTCTTCAATCAAGTCGATTTCCCGTTCCAAGTCGCGATAACGGTATGGTGGTACCACCACATCCCAGACGGTTTCTTCTTTATCGTCCAATTTGGCTGTTAATTGACAACCCAACGCACTCAGCGTCCGTTCGACATCTTCAGTGCTGATTTCCCCAGGTTCGCCATCATCATCGATCGGCCCTAAGATCTGATTTAGCCTGACTAACCGGAGTGGGATCGTCCGAGGGTGCTGGCTAAAATCGGGGCGACGATCGCTAATATCTTGACTGACGATCTTACCACCAGCTAGTTGCACCAGTAACTCGATCGCGCGGTGAGTTGCGGTTTCCAGCTCGGCTAAATTGACCCCGCGTTCGTACCGCGTTGAGGCTTCCGATCGCATCCCACCCTGACTGCGTGCCGATTTTCGCACCGCGACAGGATCGAAGATTGCCGCTTCGAGGACGATATTTTGAGTGCCTTCAGCTACTTCGGTAGTTTCACCACCCATGACACCGGCAAGGGCGACAGGGGTATTGCTAGCAATAATCAGGAGGTTTTGCGCGTGAAGCTGCCGTTCCTGGCCGTCTAGCGTCTTTAGGGTTTCACCTTGCTTCTCGGCGTACCGGACGCCCATTTGGATATTGGCACTGCCGCTGACAGCTTGCAATTTATCGGCATCGAAAGCGTGGAGCGGTTGTCCCCACTCCAGCAAGATGTAATTAGTCACATCTACAACATTATTAATCGGGCGAATGCCAGCAGCTTGGAGGCGACGTTGGAGCCATTCGGGAGCTGGACTAACGTGGACGCCTTCAATTAGCGTCGCCGAATACACGGGACAAGCTTGCCCCTCACTGACGTTTACAGTTAGTTGGGGTTGCTTGGCAATAGCTGACATGTCTGCCGTCGGTAGCTTCAACTTCCCACCCGTCAGTGCGGCGACTTCTCTGGCAATCCCCACCATACTCAAAGCATCGGCACGATTGGCAGTAGAAGACAGATCGAGGATGACATCATCCAATCCCAGCAAGGGGCGCACGTCGGTGCCAATTGCGGGCGTGTTGGGATCGTCAGCCTCACCGAAGATATGGATTCCCTCGGAGTCTTTAGTAAGTCCCAATTCGGACAGCGAACAGATCATCCCCTCGGATTTTTCTCCCCGCAGCTTTGCCGGTTTGATTTTCAAGTCAACTTTGGGCAAATAAGTCCCGACAGTAGCTACCGCCACATGAATTCCCGCCCGGACATTTGCCGCCCCACAGACGATTTGCAGGGCTTCCTCACCGCCGACATCGACGGTACAGACGCTTAATTTATCGGCATTGGGATGTTGAATCCGCGTCAGTACGCGTCCGACAACCACACCATTCGCCCAAGTACTGCGATCCTCGATCGATTCAACCTCAAATCCAGCCAGCGTCAGGGTTTGCGCCAACGTTTCCGGATCTAGTTGGCAGTCTACTAGTTCTTTTAACCAATTTAGAGCGATATACATTTAATTTAATCGAGCGATAATAAGCGTCGTTGGCGCAGCCTTGAGACAAGAACCTTGCTTTCGATCGCTTATCTATTGTCATACAGATCGGGTTTGGTGTCAGGGGGAGGATGGGGAGACTGAGAGATTGGGACGATCGCCAATGGATCGCGGAAATAGGGATAAAATGAGAATGAATAAATGACACTCGAGATCGCCGGATCGATATTATAGCCGTTTGAGTTGGTGTTAGGGTGGCCCCGATCGAGTAGCCAACTTAGTTAAGTCTATCGGTAGCAAAACAGGGTGACGAAACATATCCTATCGGTTAAATGGTCTATTCTTAAGTTCGATCGAGTCATCTTTAGTTACCTCAAACATCAACACGATCGAATCATCTTTAGTCACTCTCTATATCACTATGATTGAGTCATCTTTAGTTACGCCTGGTAATGTCTTAGGCAATCGGTATGAAATCGTGCGCGAACTCGGACGCGGGGGTTTTGGGCGGAGTTATTTGGCGATCGATCGCAATAAATTTGGCGAAAAATGCGTGCTCAAAGAGTTTGCACCACAAGTACGCGGACAAGTGGAATTAGCCAAAGCAAAAGAACTATTCGAGCGAGAAGCGGGTATTCTCTACAAACTTCAGCATCCGCAAATCCCGGCTTTTAGGGAACTATTACGGGTGAATGAAGG
>NZ_JANPGM010000727.1:0-2390 GCF_031423935.1 Chamaesiphon sp. VAR_69_metabat_338 | reverse complement strand
CCCTACTTCGATCGATTATTAATTATTCAACCTATCCAGTAAATAGCTCACAGGCAATATATATAGAAGTTAACTGTACCGATTCAAACAACTTCGCCCAACCCCAATCATCGATCTGTTCGACGCAATCTCGACAGGCTTCTGTATCGGTAGCAATCAACGCTGTCAACATCTCGATCGCCACTTGGCTCAAGATCTCCGCGATCGCATTTGCACTGACCAAATCGCCATTTTTGACCAATCGATTCTTCTTGGCTACAACCTGACAAGCCTCCCGAATTGCCTGAGCTGCGGCTTGCTTTTTTTCGATCTCGTTACTGGCTAATTGCGGAAAATACCGCTCGATCGAGTCCCATTCTGGGCGGAGATTACGAATTAATAGTTCGACAGTGTGTAAATAGATTCCCAAGTCAATAATTAAATCCGTAGCTTTGGCTTGTCTGGCTAAAAACATCCCGCCAGCTAAGACCAATTGCGGACAAGTATAGTTAAACGCATCGCCAACCTTACCCCACTTTTGATATAAATCTGCGATCGTTAATTGCTGGTAATTGGGATTGACTTGTAATGATAAGCTGACCGGAAAATAACTAGCAATCAGATCGACATCTAATTGCTCTGTCAGAAATTGGGTACGGGTATAGACTGCTTGCGCGGCGATTTTTTGACGTTGAGTTGTCAATCGATCGAGAATTTTTTCACCATAAGTATCAGCTTCGATCGCGATGCTTAAATCGCTTAATGGTCGATCGACATTAATCTCGCCATCGGGTGCGGGCATCGCGATCCGGCGATACAATTCCCCAAAGCGATCGCCGCCTTGAGTGAGCGCAATAAAGGGAATCGAATAGTTGTGTTTATCATCGTCAGGCAGCGGAAATTCATCGCCCCACATCGTGAATAATAGCGGCGGACTCCAGTATTCGTTTTGCAGTTCTCTAGCGATCGATTTAATCGCTGTCGGACACCAGGCACTTTCGCCCAAATGAGTGCTGACGGCTGACAGTTCGACATCCCAACAATATGCTAATAGCTCGTCAGCCACGCCAAATGGGTACGGCAAGCCTGCCATTTGACCGATTTGAGTATTGACATCGATATATAAATCCCGCTTGGGTAGAGCCTTTTTTAGCTCGCGATCGCGATCGGCAATCCGATCGAGTAATTCTTTGCGCTCTTGGGATTTAAAAAACCACAGCGGATATAATGAGCCGATTGCAGTTGTGACAATTTGGATATAGCGATCGTTATCGAGATAGATAACCCGCTGAATCAATGACTCTCGATCTGCACCCGTCATCCCCATGCGCGGTGGCTCGATGCCCACCCACAAATCCTGAATCTCTGCCAAACTTGCCTTATTGCTAAATTCCTCCCAACCACCATTGAGGGCGACTAATTGCAGCGCGTAATCGCCCCATTGTTCGAGATACCGATCGTATTTACTATCTTTTTTCCCGCGTCTGGCTTCGGGTTCGAGGGTTTTGTGCCGATCGATCGCCAGATCCAAGAGTTTATTCAATCTTTGTAACAAGTTATTCGGCGCATCCAAACCATAGAAACTCCGACACTGATAGATCGAATTGAGCGGACTTTCGCCTTTCTCTACTGACTTCCCACAAAACCAGATTTCCCACGCTTTTTTACTCAAGCCGACAACTGGTTCGCGATCTATTTCACCAGTCGGTTTGGCAAATAAACCTCCCAATTGCAAATCGGCTACCAACTGTTTGACAGTGTAGCGATGCTCCTTGCCGCCGACTTCGCGCAATTGTGCCAGTACTACCATCCACCGCAGATGATCTGCCAGCAATTTGGGGACTTGCATTGACTGGCTTTTTTTGCTAATTGTCATATTTACAGGAACGAAATGAGCGGTTAGAGGGTTAGTTGCTTAAGGATGGAATATGTCAGCGTCTTTGTCTACGGTACGCTCAAACCTGGTGGGGCTAATTTCGACCGCTATTGCGGTACTGAAGTCGCAAACATTTACCGTGCTTATATCTATGGCGAACTGTACGATCTGCCATCATTGGGCTATCCAGGTGCGATTCACGGCACTAGCAAAGTAGAAGGGTTTGTACTCCAGTTTGCCAACCCTCAAATTTTAATTGGATTGGATGTCCTGGAAGACTACGAGCCACACCGCAATCCTGCCGCAAATGATTATAACCGCCAAGCGATCGCGGCATACACATCCGATCGAGTTGTCAATCCTGCTGTGTGGGCTTATTTTATGAATCCAGAGCTAGTCCGTCGCAACAGCGGCATTCGGATTGCCGATGGTTGGTGGCATGGCTAATTAAGGGATAATTAACCGATCCAAAGGGTTAGAATACGATCTTTCATTCCCCGCTCCCCGCAAAACAGCCTCCCCATGCCGAAAACGA
>NZ_JANPGM010000726.1:0-11140 GCF_031423935.1 Chamaesiphon sp. VAR_69_metabat_338 | reverse complement strand
CAGTCGGTTTTCCTATCAGGGGCAAATGTTGCACCACTATATGGGTACCTCCACGTTTGCGAACTATACGGTGGTACCCGAAATTGCCCTGGCAAAGATTCGCCCCGATGCGCCATTTGAGAAAGTTTGCCTGATTGGGTGTGGCGTAACAACTGGTATTGGTGCGGTGATTAATACCGCCAAAGTTGAAGTCGGTGCGAATGTGGTGGTATTCGGATTGGGCGGCGTGGGTTTAAATGTGATTCAAGCCGCGCGGATGGTCGGTGCAAATATCATCGTCGGCATCGATATCAACCCCGCTAAGCGGGCTTTAGCAGAAAAATTTGGGATGACCCATTTTGTCAATCCGCAGGAGGTAGAGGGGGATTTAGTGCCTTATCTGGTGGATCTGACCAAGGGTGGAGCCGACTATAGTTTTGAGTGTACGGGCAACGTCAATCTGATGCGACAGGCTCTCGAATGTTGCCATAAAGGTTGGGGTGTCAGTGTAGTCGTCGGTGTCGCTGGAGCGGGTCAAGAAATCGCCACCAGACCCTTTCAATTAGTCACGGGGAGGGTTTGGAAGGGGACAGCATTTGGCGGGGCTAAAGGGCGCACAGATGTGCCTAAAATCGTCGATTGGTACATGGATGGCAAGATTAATATCGACGATCTGGTTAGTGATATCATGCCGATCGATCGCGTTAACGATGCTTTCGCGGCGATGCGGAGTGGCAAAGCCATTCGATCGATCCTGACATTTTAAGTTCGATCGCGTCTAGAGGGTGTCTTGGAAGTCCGATCGCTACGTTTTTAGTGGGTAGATCCCCTGTCTTGTCTCCCTGTCTTGACTGAAAGCCATGGGTCGGGAACCTCCGCGTGATTTGGGTCGCTGTCTTGTCGCACACAAACGGGAGGGAACCTCCCGTTCGATGCGCCGCTGCTTGGTGCGCTAAACCTGGAGGAAACCTCCGTGACGAGCGCATCCGCAAACCGTCGGGGAACAAAGGCGTGCGGGAGCAGCTAAATCCCCCTTCAAAAGCGGATGCATTTCCGGTCGGGTTTCCCGACCATGGAAATGCACCAAGCGGGGGACTAAGAGTCCGGTTCCCCCCTTGCTTGGTGCGCTACACTGTCGGGGAACCCGAACAGTACGCGCATCCGCTTTTTAAGGGGGGTAGGGGGGATTTAGATCTGTGAATCAACTCAAATAGACTTCCGGATCCGGTTCCCCCTTTTTAAGGGGGCTAGGGGGATCTTCTAATGTTTATGCTTAACAGAATTAATTTTTCAGACATCCGCTTAGACGATACTCGCCTCTAACGCGGCGACATCGGGAATTAACAACATATCTTGCTGACGATCGATTAGTCCCGCTGCTTCCATTTTGGTCAGCACCCGCGTTACCGTCTCGCGTGCCAAACCGCTCATGCTGCTGAGTTCGCGGTGTGGTAAATTCGGAATTTCCATGCCTTTGGAGACACTTTTGCCCTGTCCCTCCACCAAAAACAATAACGTATCGGCCACGCGGGAGGCACTATTGGATTCCCGCAACCGCAGCCGCCGATTGACTTGGCGCAATCTGCGAGCCATCAATTGTGCCAGTCGCATCCCCGCCAGCGGTTCGGTTTTAAGCAGGCGCACAAAATCTTCAGCCGGAATATTGACGATCGTAGCGGGGGTTAAACTCAGCACATCGGTAGAACGCGGTGCCTGTTCTAATGCTGCCATTTCGCCGACAATCTCGCCTCTACCGACAATATTCAGCGTAATTTCTCGCCCGTCCGCATTATAAGTCCGAATTTTGAGCCAGCCGCTCAAGACAAAATACACCGAGCCACCCCAGTCATTTTCGAGTAAGATCGTTTGATTGGCGGGATGGTTGCGAATCGCCGCATGAGCCAGTACTGGCGCGACCGCCTCTGCTGGCAATTCGCTCAAAAACGGCACTGCAGCAACCGCCTCTAATATGGAGAGCTGCGCTGGAGTTTGAACGGTGGTGTGTCTATTGTCCATACTATCGGTGTCAATATACGTAAAGGTAGAGGTACAGCCCAATTAGCTTGCTGCTGGTTGCGACGTTGAGAATAATTAGCCAGTGTCCATTGCAGACGTACGCGTGCCGTTTGGAAGGTGAATGGTGTCATCAAACGCCATACTCGTCGGCATTAGCAAATTCGGCGCAAATCGGAAGAGTTTTTACACTGCTCGCATTGTCTCCTGCCCAGCGTTTGCATTATCGTCGATCGATAATTGCTATTTGTAGCGATAATGAATGCTTGCTTCCTTAGTATGCCCGTAGATCCCCCTTTCCCACCATTTTATCCCGATGAATTTACCCAATTCGATTACACTTTCGCGGCTGCTGGGACTACCTGTCATCGTTTATTGTTTGTACGGTAACAGTGTAACGATCCGGTGGTGGGGACTGGGGGTATTTCTGGTCGCGGCATTGACGGATTGGTTGGATGGTTATCTCGCCCGCAAGTTAGATTTAGTCACCGATTTAGGCAAGTTTCTCGATCCGCTTGTTGACAAGTTATTGGTGTTGATTCCGCTGCTGATCCTCATCGATCTCCACCTAGTACCTGCTGTGGGCGTCTGCCTGATTTTACTCCGCGAATTGACGATCGCCGGGTGGCGCGTCAGCCAATCCCAGATTAGCGGGGCGAATATCTGGGGTAAGCTCAAAACGACGAGTCAAATTATTGCGATTGCGATGCTCATAGCTCCGTTATCCACAACATCCAACAATTGGCAGATTGACAATTGGCATTTATACGCATTGGTAGCTTTTTGGATTTCTGTCAGCTTGACTCTCATCTCCGGTGCCCTTTACCTAGTCCCGCCTACAACCGATACCCAGGAATAGCTGTAGCGATCGCCATCCGGTGATTATCATCCGAAAAAAATATTTTCAGGCGATCTTAATATTTACTTAAGGAAGCTAGTCGATCGGCCGCTGTTATCACCAGATCGGTGACTGTGATTGAGTTTCAGGTGTGAAAGTTGTCAAATTTCAGCAATTTCAATCGAAATTAACTCCACACCTTAATGAGATTTACCTTTACAATAGGTAACAGTAAGCGACCTCAACCAGCAACCGATCGAACTTAACTGACAGCGTAGCTTGTAAGTAGATCTTCTGGTTGAGGCTCGGTCATTCCTGGAGTAAGCTGACTGATGGACTATATCGAAAGAGTGCTCGAAAAGTTAAAGCACTGGGCTGGTAAATTAATTGAAGCAATCTTAGGCCCAGAAATGCAGCCCGAACCAGAACCAATTGCCATTCCCGTAGACGATCGCGTCCGCAGATGGCGATAGTCAAGACTCGCAGCCACACATTATGGCAGTAGCTAGCCTCGATCGCAAGTTGAGCGTACTAATACTGCACGGCCCCAATCTCAACTTACTGGGATTGCGCGAGCCGGGGATCTATGGCGTCTCAACTTTGGCGCAAATAGATACCCGAGCGATCGAGTTGGGTAGGTCTTTGGGTGTGGAGGTGACGCCGCTACAATCTAATCATGAAGGCGTGTTGGTCGATACCATTCACGCGGCTAGAGATTGCCATGATGGAATTATCGTTAATGCTGGTGCTTACACTCATACTAGTATTGCCATTCGCGATGCGATCGCCGCCGTGCAGATTCCCACAGTGGAAGTGCATTTAAGTAATATTTACAAGCGCGAAACTTTTCGCCATCACTCATATCTAGCCCCGATTGTCGTCGGCCAAATTAGTGGCTTTGGCGCGTATAGTTACGAGCTAGGTTTACAAGCACTAATCGCCCATTTACGCGAAGGCACGGCCAATGCTGGCGATCGAAGTCGCGGCTGAGGTTGCCAAATCTGCCTGGGGGAAATCGCATCACTACAACGATCTCTACATGCACTGATGATGCACCCGCAGCCCCGATTGTTAGTAACCAGAGGTGAAATTGGTGGGACGCTTGGTGCTAGCCAGCGGCGGTTCGCTCAGCAAGCCACTCTTGGGCTGACTATCATGCGCCGTAGGCGAACGCGGTAAAATACACGAAAAAGTACTCCCTTCACCGACAACACTTTCTACCCAAATCTGACCGCCATGTTGCTGGATGATACTCCGGCAAATAGCTAGCCCTAAGCCAGTACCCTCGCCACTGCGCGCGTCAGAGGCATCTACTTGCTGAAAGCGTTCAAAAATGACATCCAATTTATCTTTCGGGATCCCTCGCCCGCAATCGCGCACCTGGAATAACATCTGTCCGGCTTGCTTGCCTGAAGTAAACCACACCGTGCTACCGCGATTGGAAAACTTAATGGCATTACCCAGCAAATTGGTAAAAGTTTGGATCGTGCGATCGCCATCGACCCAGACATGCCCGCCACTGTCGCTGACACTGACCGTCACCCCAGCTTTTTCGGCCAAGGGTTCGATCGCCTCCACCGCTTTGGCCATCAGCTCGGACACTTTCCAGACAGATTTGACCATCTGGACGTTTCCCGATTCGATCCGTTCGATATCGAGAATATCATTGACCAACCGCATCAATCGATCGGTATTTTCGACCGAAATCTTTAATAGCCGTTGTTCCTTGTCGGGTCGATCGACCAACAAGCCACTGGCCAACATTTTCAGCGAACCATAGATGGACGTCAGCGGTGTCCGCAGTTCGTGACTGACTACGGAGATAAATTCATCCTTCATCCGTTCGATCTGATGGCGATCGGTCACATCTAACACTAGTGAAAACACTGATTCCATCCGCTCGGTATCGTCTAACAGCACCGAGTTATACCACTCACAGTGAACGATCGTCCCATCTTGACAATAATTCCGATTGACAGTGACATTCTTGGTTTCAATCCCAGCAACCAGCCGATTCATCGTCTCGCTAATCCGATCGAGATCTTGTGGTACCACAAATTGCCACTCATCGGGACGCTTGCCCAAAACTTGCGCCGAAGACCAGCCAAAAATCTTTTCTGCCGTTGCCGACCACCGACTGACTCGAAACTCCCGATCCCATTCGATCGCGGCTAGGGGCGAATTTTCAAAGTGGAAATCTAATTTCTGGAGGGCGTCACGCAAGTTATTTTCGGTCTGTTGGCGTGCGGTGACATCGCGCAAAATGATCGTATAAACTTGCTCTCGTCCGAGTTCGAGATAAGAAATCGAAGCTTCGGCGGGAAATTGGCTGCCATCGCGGCGGGTGCCGACGACCTGTTGTCTGGTTTCCAATGATTTAGATGTCGCCTCGGTTTTGACTGCCGCAGTGCGGTCGTGGCGGACATCCACAAAGTCGGATGGTAGCAGCAGATCTAGGGAGCGACCGATCGCGTCAGCAGCCGGGTAGCCAAAGATTTGTTCGGCACCTTGATTGAAGAGGGTAATCGTGCGCTCGCGATCGATCGCAATGATGCCGTCGCTAGCAATTTCGAGAATTCCCGCAAATCGCGAGCGCGAGATATGCAGCGCGGCTTCAGCTTTTTGGCGTTCGAGCAATTCGCGCTGCAAGCGATCGTTAATTTGTTGGAGATCGTGAGTCCGTTCGCGCACCCGTTGTTCGAGTTCGTTTTTGGCCTGCCGGAGGGCTGTCTCCGTCCGTTCCCGCTCGATCGC
Source organism: Chamaesiphon sp. VAR_69_metabat_338 (assembly GCF_031423935.1). Classification (NCBI taxonomy): domain Bacteria; kingdom Bacillati; phylum Cyanobacteriota; class Cyanophyceae; order Gomontiellales; family Chamaesiphonaceae; genus Chamaesiphon; species Chamaesiphon sp. VAR_69_metabat_338. The sequence goes on along the minus strand of NZ_JANPGM010000726.1, from coordinate 5,556 downwards.
ATAGCGAATCGAGCGCAGCAAGACATGACTATCGACTTGTCCTTTAACCAGATAATCTTGCGCGCCTTGCTGCATGGCTAAAATCGCCAAATTTTGGTCGTCTAAACCCGTTAAGACCACGATCGGCACATTGGGATTGCGATCGCGGAGTGCGAGAAATGAGCCTAAACCTTGGCTATCTGGCAGTGACAGATCCAGCAAAATTACATCAAAGTGGCGATCGTCATCCCGATCGCTACTGCTAGTCGCTAACTTAGCGATCGCTTCAGCCAGGGTCATCACTGGCGTAATCTGACACCGAGTCGTAGTTACTTCGCGCAAGATTTCTTGCAGCAACCGAATATCACCAGGATTGTCTTCGATGAGTAAGATTTTGAGAACAGTAATCATGCTGCTGTGCTCTGGGGATAAGGGTATTTACATGTAAGGGAAAAACTGGCCATCACTGGCGGAGATTTCCCGGATCGGGCGCAATGTGCCTCTGCTAGGAATCGGGACACTCAAACATCGGCCGCAAAAACTCGTCGATGCCAGATCCGATCTGGGTTGCGCGCGATCGATCGGCTGTGAAGAACGGAGATCGGGCGGTTGTGCGGGGATAAGCGTGTGTCAAAATAGGTACCAATCGAGTTAGTGGCAAGCAGGAGTGACGATCTGTAGTTATAGCTTTCAACCTGCTGCGAAAGCCAACTTATGTCGGTGGTAATTGGACGATATTAAACCAAAAATCTTCGATCGAGCGGACGATCTTGACAAAATGATGGAAATCTACGGGCTTAGTAATGTAGCAATTGGCATGAAGATTGTAAGCTTTGAGAATATCCTCCTCGGCTTGGGAAGTAGTGAGTACGACCACGGGAATGCGCTGAAATCTGGCATCTGCTCTAATCTCAACTAAGACTTCACGACCATCTTTGCGCGGGAGATTCCAATCTAGCAAAATGAGATCGGGCGGACTCGCTTGCTGATATTCACCTTGACGGTGCAGAAAATTCATCGCTTCGACACCATCAGCGACCACGCTTAAATGTACATCGATCTCTCGTTCGCGGAGCGTCTCCCCCGGAAAATCTGCTAAGGCGATCCGAGTCAGGTTCGCATCGCCAGGATTGTCTTCGACGAGTAGAACTTCAATGGCGCGGCTATTTATGGGCATGTTGAGGAGAGATACTACCTACCGCTGGAATTGTAAAATAAAATACCGAGCCGACACACTGAGGCGACATCGGTAGCAGAGGTTGTAACTCAAAGTTAGCGATTGTAGGTACAGACTCTACCCAAATTGTACCACCATGACGTTCGATGATTTTTTTACAAATGGCTAATCCGATGCCAGTGCCGGGATAAGTAACTCGCGTATGTAAGCGTTGAAAGATGGCAAAAATGCGATCGAGATATTGTGGCTCGATGCCGATGCCATTATCGGCAACGGCAAAACACCAAGCTGAGGGCGTGGCGGACATCTCCGCCCCCGAGCCATCGGTGCTAGCTGCTGGCGGCTCTGTTACCGCGCGAACGCTAATCTGAATTTGGGGTGGGAGATCGCCGCGAAATTTGATTGCATTGCCAATCAAATTTTGAAAGAGTTGAGTCAATTGCGTCGCATCGCCCCACGCTGTGGGTAGCGGCTCGACCGAGATCTGGGCATCACTTTCGGCGATCGCGACGTGCAGATTAGAGAGGGCATCTTGGATGACCACATTACAATTAACGTTGTCGAATAGCTGTTTGCGACTGCTGACGCGGGCATAACCGAGCAAAGCCTGAATCAAGGCTTGCATGCGTACCGCGCCATCGACCGCATAGGCAATAAATTCTTTGGCATCGGCATCGAGTTGACCGCGATCGCGACGTTCGAGCAATTGCAGATAGCTAATCACCATCCGCAGCGGTTCTTGCAGATCGTGAGAGGCAACATGGGCAAACTGCTCCAACTCAGCATTCGATCGAGCCAGTTCTTGGCGTTGGATCTGTTCTTGTTCGAGTAGTTGTGCTTGCGCCAGGGCAATCCCGATTTGGGTCGCTAGTTGCGACAAGATCTCCACTTCCTTAGGTTGCCATTGACGCGGTGATTGACAGTGATGGACGACGAGTAGACCCCACAATTGGGAGCGCAAGTAAATGGGCACGATCGCACTCGCCTTCACTGCAAATTGTTGGAGAAATTCGACATAGCACGGTTCAAATCCGGCTTGGGTAATATCATCAAAAGTATAGATCCGCTCCTGGGCGTAACGGGAATGATAACTAGGATCGATACACGGCTCGACCCCGATTTCATTGACGATCGGCGGATAATTGGCCGAGACTCGCTCTTGTAATACAGTACTGGAGCCATCGGCCTCGAAGCGCACGATTAAGACTCGATCGACACCTAACAGGGTGTAAACTTCCGCCACCGCCGTTTCTAAAATTTCCGCTAAATTCAATGATTGGCGAATTTTCTGCGAGATTTCTGCCGATAGGCGAGCCTGTTTGCGCAACCGCACGCGCTCGCTAATGTCGATAACTGTCACCCGCGCGCCTAAATAATGGCCATCGCCATCCCGCATTGCCACCACTGTCGTGCTGACTGGGACGATCCGACCATCTTTACAGACCATCTCAAATTCTAGATCGCTAATCGAGCCGCGCGTTTTGACGATCGCCAACTGGCGATCGAGTTTGCCCATACTTTCAGCCGTCAACAGATCGCGCATCTGTTTGCGACCGACGATTTCGGTTTCGGCATAACCTAACAGGTGCAGTTCGGTGCGGTTGATCCGCAAGATGTTGCCAGCCGGATCGAGCGAATGATATCCACAAGGTGCATTGTGATATAACTCTTCAAATTCGGTGACATAATCGCGCAATTCCGATTTGGCACGCTGTTGTTTGGTCAGATCGGCTCTGACTAAACCATACAAAACCGTTAATAATAGTAGATCTAATAAGCTGGAAATACCAAAAGCAATTTTGGTGTCGGCTAAACTTTTGCTAGACACAGCTTGCAATCGATCCAAGGCGATCTGTTCGGTGCGATCTAAGCCGTTAATAGTTTGGCGAACCCGCTCGATCGCCTGTCGCCCTTGCTGAAATAACTCGCTGCGTCGATCGCTTGTCAATCTTGGAGCCTGACGATCGAGCGTTGCTGTTAACTGGCTGACATCACTGGCAAGAACCTGCTGCGTAGGATCTAATTGCGGTCGTGACAATGGTAAAGATCGCAGCCAAACGGGCGGTGACTGAGCGACGTCAGCTTTTAATTTAGCGATCGATGCTAAATTAGTTGAAACTTGAGCCAGCTCGACGCGATGAACGTTGAGATAAGGGAGACTATCGGTGAAGAGATATTCTTGTTGGCAGCGTTCGACATCTTTGAGTGTCGAACGCATTTTTTCTAAAGTTGTCAGGATGCGATCGCGAGACATGGCCGCGCGATTATTATCAGCGATCGTACTGATACTCTGATATGCAACGACAGCATTGGCTACCAATACGATTAGGGTAGCGATAAAGCCGATCGAGACCTTGGGTGAGGCGATGTTTTTCATCGGACGATCGTCTTGTAAGCGAAGCAGTAGGGAAGATTATCGGGGGGAATTGCCAGCGCAAGCTGGTGCGATCGCCTCAGTTTGGCGGTGCTAACTATCTTACTCCAGCCGCGTTCGAGATGGACATTCGCGTCCACAATGCAGTTTGGTGGTAGGTCTGGCTCACCTGCGCTTGACAAGCTGCATAAAAAATATAATCGGCCATCACCATCGCCTCATCTGCACCCAACAGCAGCTCGACGATCGTCCGACCCAGATCTGGCTCGTTTGGTGTAAAGTAGCCGACGTGGAGGGTATCGATCGCGCGCCGGATTTGGGGATAGTACTTGTAATAATTATCGGGCGCGTAACCGTATTCTTTAAACAAGGCAATTTCGGGAATCGCTAGTCCAAACCGAAAACAATTTTCGGTGCCGACTACTTGCTGCAACCAATAATTAGTTTTGCCCAAACTGCCGATCGACACGACCCCATTGATCGCGGCTATTTGCTTGCTCAAGTCGATGTCTTCCCAGGCGGCAGTCGCAATCTGTTCGGTCAAATCTGCAGCTGCATACAGTTGGCTAGTCAGCCCTACCGCTGCGGGTACGTAAACTACTTGAATTTTGTCGCGAAGATCGGCATCGGCAGCCACAACGCTCGCCAGTGACTCAATCAGGGCTAAAATCGATCGCCGCTCGTTAGCGATATCATCGCTCTGGGTGGCAAACAGATGCGATTCTGGTTCGCTAAAGATAAAAGTGCGCGGCAAGATCTCATTGACTGGATGCTGTTTAATCCGATCGCACAGATTGATGATATGCAGGATATTTAACAGTTGGCGTTCGGCTCCGGAGATCGGTGCCAGATGCAGATCGAAGAGCGAATCGACGTTGAGTTCGATCCCCTGCAAGCGGGATAATTCAGTCGCGAGGATTTGTTTGTTCAGCCGTTTGACGGCTTGCCACTGGGCTTGAAATTGCGGGCGATCTGCGAGTGTGTCGAGCTGCTGGAGATCTTCGGACTGAGTCAGCCAGCGATCGCCGATGGTGGCTGTCACTAACTCAGCTAGGTGAGAATTTTTCGCGAGCAACCATTGGCATGGGTTAGCTTTCAAGCTGGAAACTGCTGCTGGCGGTTGAAATTGGACTACATTGGTAGCCATCGACCAGCGATCGCGATGGCGTTTGACCGTTCGCGGCACCGAGGGCGCACTCGTCGCAATCTGGCTCCGATAGCGGCTGGGTGCGCCGAATTTGGGGGGCATCTGTGCCAATAATGTTGGTGGTATTGCTTGTAAACGTGTTGCGCGACTTGCCGCGCGCAAATTAATACTTTCCATCATGATTTAGATTCCTTCGTGGTGTCGCGATCGATGTCAAGATGTGATGCATTCTCTAGCATCAGCCCATGTTGATGGATAGTCTGTTCGACTCAACTTCTTCACGCAACATCCTAGCCTAAAAGTTTGAGGAACTTGTGAGGATGGGAATTTTAACCATCGATTTCACGGCAGTGCCGGATAGATGAAAGCTCGCCAGATATTTCGATCGCCAAAATCGGCAGTAGGAGAAATTTGTTCTCACTACCACCGATTTCAGATCGCAGCTAATGATTAGCCGCAAGCCACAACTAATGTATAAAATTGTCAGAGTTGTAATTTGATATCTGGGTGTAGCAGAATGCGATCGACTCTCGACTACCTTACACCCGATCGGCGGCTGGAACGAGTTGCTGTACGCGGTCTATATCGGCGTCAGTGCCAGTTACTAGCAATATAAATTTACCAGCTCTTAGCTCTGTTTCCGATTGGATGGCATCTTCTTCGGCAATTCCCAATCCCTTGCTTAGTCCGCCCACTCGATCGATCTCAGTCAGCGCGACTCCACTGGCAATCATCTGCTCGACCCAATTTACCAATAATGTCGCCACTACCCCAGCCATCAAGATCGGCCCCATCCCCGGCAAAAATAATATTCCCGCCTCTTGCGCTCCCAGCAGCGATATACCAAGCGTTGAATAAGGTGCTCTTTCGGGCAAAAAA
>NZ_JANPGM010000725.1:0-2625 GCF_031423935.1 Chamaesiphon sp. VAR_69_metabat_338 | reverse complement strand
GCAGGGCTGATTCATTCGTTACTGGGCGTAGGTTGTCAAGCTGAAAAGCAGGTAATTTCGATCGAATAATTGGCAGTTTATAGCTAAGAGGTACCAAAATAAAGATCGAAATCGATCGCTTGAGGGATTGACAAAACTATCAGGAAAAGGAATGAAACAGCCCTGCCTTAAAAAGGGGGGAACCGGATCCGGAAGTCCCCCTTTTTAAGGGGGATTTAGGGGGATTCTCTAGGGTCTAAGTAGCCAACTATTCTTCAACACACACTCTGTGCTAAGGGAGCTAGTTGCAGTGGATAAGCTAGTGAGGCAAGCATCTGATTCATCCGCACGCGCCCCTCGCGCTGAACTCTCGCCACAGCCGATCGCGACTCCAAACGTCTCATATAATTCGTAAGGTTGGGTAAATGTTGGTAGTCATAAACCAGCCGTAAATAACTGAGCGTCGGTGCAGCAGTGCAGTCTGCTAACGAAAATTGCTCCCCCACCAGCCAAGTCTGGGATTGAAGTCGATCGTCGAGCAGGCTACAAGCTGTTTCCAGCAGCCTGCGCGCTTTGATGACCTCTTTTTTGCCGCGCAGCTCCAATTCGCGCTGACTATCGTCAAACAGCACTTGTCGGCCACCGTTGATATAAACATCGATAATTCTCTCGATCGACCTAATCTCTAAAATCCGCTCTGGATCGAGCAAACAAGGCTGTTGCGGGAATTGGCGATCGAGATATTCAATGATGATGCAAGCTTCAAAAAATATTTCCCCACTGTCTGTTTCTAAGGTCGGAATTTTGGCAAAGGGATTAATTTTTTTATATTCTTCCCGCGCTTCTGGATCGAAAAGACTGACCTTAATTGGTGTAAAAGGGATGTCTTTTTCGTAAAGAGCGATGAGGACTCGTTGACAATAAGATGAAGCTGGATCGTAGTAAAATTTCATAACTGTCGATCGGATCTAGTTAGTTAAAAACTGAAATTCAAGGAAATGTCTGAGTTGGTTTACCCCTAATCTTCACTTTTAGAAACCATTTAAGATCTTCTAGTGGGGAGGGCGGGTTCGTTCGATATCGATCTGTGAATTCGAGATCTGCTAGCATAAACCCGCCCCTACGGTCGCTCTATAAAATATAGATGGATAAATTTATGGATTTGTAGGGGCGGGTTTATGCTAGAAATTTCTGCCTAGCACTAGCAAATGCGAACAAACACGCCCATCCTCACTATCAACTATCAACTACTAAAAATAACCGCGAATCCGATCGACCATACCATCGAGATCGTCAGGCAAATCATCGCCCCGCCAAGCTACATGTCCGTCTGGTCGTACCAAAACCAACGTCTTCTCATAAATTTTGGCAATCTCCCGATCGTCAATCTGATAAGTCCGCAGGGGGACATTTTTTGCTTGGCAACTATCGATCAAAGCGGTCACATCTCGATCGCCAAAATTAAGTAATACCAAACCGTGACCGAAGAGATCTAACGTCGATTTATGTGGTTCTAACCAGGCATGTGGAGCGCGACTGCCTGGATAGCTAGTTGGAGTCCACTCATCCGGTTTTTGAACGGGTGGTTTCTCTGGTTCGGTGGCAATAGCGGGCGATTCATAATAAAAGCCAAAGTGAATTCCTGGCGCGTTAAATTCGCGATTGACATCACTGTTTTTCATTTTTTCCGTCATCTGTGCGCGTGCGCGTTCGCCTTCAGGTGATTCCAGCATAATTTCAGGTGGTAGAGTACGTTTGATGGTACGTTCCAGATTGAGATTAGCTTCTTCTACAGCCGCAACCGCCAGCGGATGACGTTCGGTTTGATAAGTCTCTAGCAATTGGGAACCAGCCCAGCCTCGCAACACAGCCGCCAGTTTCCAACCTAAATCTAAGGCATCCGAGACTCCAGTATTCATGCCGAAGCCGCCGGAAGGAGATAGCGTATGCGCGGAGTCGCCGACAAAAAAGATGTTTCCCGACTGGTAATCCGTGGCAACTCGATGGGTTAAATACCACAGAGAGGTAGACAGAATTTCAATTGGCGTATCGATCCCGACGGCTTCTTTGACTGCTTTTTCGGAATCGCGTGGGCTGCCATCTGCGTGGGGAGTGGCGGTTAAGCGATATAAACCCACCCCGTCCATCGATCGCAACGGATAGCGCAAATTATCTGGGGTCATCATAAAGAACACCAATGCTCGACGCGATCCCAAAATCTCCGGTAGTTCTGGTGCCTGGAAGAGAATGTTTTGAAATATGCGGGTGGGATGGTGGGCGAGCGTATCGATGCCGCAGGTTTTCCGAATGAGGCTACTCGCACCATCGCAAGCAACCGCGTATTTAGCCTCGACTGTCGCTGTATCGCCGCTCTCTAAAAATTTGATTTGACCGACAATTCCCTGTTGAGTCGATTCCAAACTGTCCATCCGACAGTTGAGGTTAATCGGCCCAGCCGGAGCAGTACCCAGCTCTTTCATGAGTAAGGGCACGAGCCAGTGATGAGGACAGGGATGTTCTGATTCTGGGCTATGGGGTGGTAAGGTTCGCTCGGCGTGACTACCAAACTTCAAGCGATGGATCTCGTGTTTGCCCACAGCCGTCACCCAAGCAACATCGAGCGGATGGTCTGCTGGCCAGCCCGCA
>NZ_JANPGM010000724.1:0-5711 GCF_031423935.1 Chamaesiphon sp. VAR_69_metabat_338 | reverse complement strand
AACCCTCGGCAGCGGCGCAATGTGGGCGGGTGTCCCGCCCATACAATTGCGACAAGACAAAGCCGTAGACGAGCGAAGCGAGGCGTGTCGTTCGCGTAGCGTCTCGAAGAGAAGACGGAGCGCGAGCCGCTTAACTTGGAGACAACCTCCAAAGCGCGTGTCGCTGACGTACGCAACAGCAGAGGAAGCGATGCAATTAGACTTTTCAGGCATCCTCTCAAGCCTAAAGCCTACCCCCTACATCCTATCCCCTCTACAATTAAACTAGACCTACAAAAAATCAGATGGCACCCCAAACAGGAAAATCGATCGGCGGACAACCAACGATCGTGCGGTTATTTCACTGGATTAATATCATCAGTCTGTTTGGGATGATCTCTAGCGGCTTACAAATTTATAATGCCAATCCCGTATTCGGCGGACGCGATGGCATCCATCTGCCGTGGTTGATTACCCTGGGTGGGTGGCTGGCTGGCGGACGCAATTGGCATTTTGCCCTGATGTGGATTTATGGCTTAAATCTGCTTGCCTATGGCATTTATATCTTCTGGACGAAAAGGTGGCGCGATCGATTTGGGAGCACTCAGGATGTCAAAGCACTCCAAGCTAGTAGCAATCCCAAACGCCGGAGCTATGCTTGGCATCGGATCGTCTATACCAGTATTATTCCAATTTTAATCCTGGCGATCGCTACTGGTTTAGCGATGTATCAACCCGTGCAATTTTATTGGTTGGCTAATTTATTTGGCGATTGGCAAACATTACGCACCGCGCATTTTATGACTGTGCCGCTGGTGTTGTTATTCACTCTAGTTCACTCCACTCTAGCCTTGGGAGTTGGGGATGGTAAAATTGCTACGAGGTTTTTGAAACTCAAACAGGAATAAATAGTTAGGTTTTAGGTGTTGTCACGTCCTACAGCAGTTTAAATATACTATTGCTTAGTGTAGATCCAGGGTACCCTCGTCTCCCCGCTCCGCGCTGTCTTGACTGAAACGCACGCTGAGGGAACCGTCTAGCGACACGTCTCGCTTCACTCGTCTACAGCGCGATTTCAGTCGCTCCCCGCTTCCCGCTCCTATCCCTAAACCACCACGACGATCGATGATTGAAGAAACCGGACGAGTTTCCCGCCGCCAACTCCTGCAATGGGCTGGAGCGGGACTAATGGTAAATCTGGCGGGGACGTTACTTTACGACCCGATCGGGCGGATTTCAATGCCGGTAAATGAGGCATTTGCATCACTATTATTATCGGCCAAACCGACCCCTGAATTTCCGATCGCGGCGATCGAACCCAGCAAATTAATTATCAATAGTTTTCGGGGTACGCCTACGATCGATCGGGCAAACTTTAAATTAGCAATTACTGGTGAAGTCGATCGACCGTTACAACTAAAGATGACCGAAATTCAGCAATTACCATTTACTTCAATGGTAATTCGTCAAGTCTGCGTCGAAGGTTGGGCGGCGATCGTTCAATGGGGTGGCGTAAGATTACCAGATTTATTACGATTAGCCCAGCCGCGATCGACAGCTAAATATGTCTACTTTAAATCCGCTGATGGTTACTATGAAAGTTGGGATCTGGCCTCCGTCGTCCATCCCCAAACTCTACTCGCCTATCAAATGAACGGCAATACTTTACCTGCCGAAAATGGTGCCCCACTTCGACTTGCATCCCCAATCAAACTCGGTTACAAACAAAGTAAATGGGTGACAGAATTGGTAGTTACCGATCGATTGCTCCCAAAACGCGGTTACTGGGAAGATTTAGGATATGAATGGTTTGCAGGTTTGTAATCGGCTAATTATCTTTGCCAAAAGGAGATTCCTCTTTGGTGAAAGTAATTCTGGGTAATTTAGATTGACCGTAGCGAAAATTGCCCTTGCCTCTTCTAGCAACTTCTAAATCTTGGGTGGTTGCAATTAGGATTAACAACCGTTGCCACCACCAATAATAAAAGGGTGGAATTTCAAAATTACTAGTTGCTAATTCCCATAGCTCTAGAGCTTGTTTTTGTGGCGATGGCGAGACATCGGGAATTGCTGGTAGCTTGAATAACGCGATCGCGCGTTCCTTGAGCTGTTGTTGGATATGTGTATTGCCTTGGCGGATGCAGTCAATACACACATCGCCCACGATCTCGCCATGCTGATGCCGCAATAAAACTCGCGTTCTACCACCATAAAATGGATGCTGGCAAGCGACACATCGCAATCGATGAGGGTAGACTTTGAGATTGCGTTCTAGTTGAATTTTCATATTGACTGGTTTTTGTCAACTTGCGATACAAATTTGGTAGATAAGAATTACTGCACTCAGCCGTCAGAATAACTGATGATGTTGCTACAGTTTCAAGATTTTTGCAATTCTCAACGATCGAGGCTAGTTAGCGAATATGTGGAATCGATTCCAAACGTTACTTCGGATTATTCCAGATTTACTTACACCTCGACCTGTGTGGATCGATAGATCTTCAGACGATCGATTGTCAGCGGCGATCGATCGAGCAGTCAGCGATCCCGAGTTTCGTTCGCAGTTATTGGCAAAGGCCCCATCAAGCGTTGGCTAGCATGGAGATTCACCTACCACCCGAACGTGTCGTCACTGTTGCCCTAGAGTACTCCGGGACAAACTTTTGTAGTTTTACCGATAATGACCGAGTCAGAAGTCAAAATTGGGCGATCTGGGCTAGAATCGCCACGTTCGCAACGTGCGACTAGATCGCGAATTATCCTCAAGGCTTGGCAAGACTCAAACTACAAAGCACAGCTACAAAGCAGATCCCAAGACTGCATTGCGATCGGCAGGTTTCCAGATGCCAGAGACCACCGCAGTTACAGTTTTGGAGAACGATGCTCAGCATCTACATCTAGTTATACCCACATTGCACTAGAAATATATCTTTAAATGGATACAATCGCCGATCGAGAATTTAGGAAATGTGGGAACTGGTGAGACTGTCCTCAATGTTTGAGGCTGATGCCATTTTTTAGTGGCAATGGGTTTAAAATTTAGAGTATCGCTCTTAATATATGTAGCAATTTAGCAATGAAGTTAGTCTCCGATCCGCCGATCGAACGCAAGATTGCCAAAATGCACGAACGAATGCGCTGGAACCACCCCCTGTTCGAGCAGATGGGGATCGATCGGACGCAACTAGTGCTAGATGATGGTAGCGATCCAGAGCAGGGGTTTACATTTTGCGTGCTGGGAGACAGCGGTAATGGGCTGCATCGGCGCGATAGTCCTCAGCGTCGCGTCGCAGAGCTAATGATGCAAACGGCACCTTCCGCTCGGTTTATTCTGCACACTGGGGATGTGGTCTATTTAGTCGGATCGAGCGAACAGTATCCAGAGAATTTTATTAAACCCTATCGGGAGTTACTAGTTGGTGGCGATCGCCACCCAGCGCAGATTTCCTATGACTCGATGGTCTTCAATCGCCCATTTTTACCAGTCTTGGGCAATCATGACTATTACGATCTCCCCCTGGCTTACGGCGTCTTGTCCCAGCTATTGCGTCCGCTGCGCCAAGCTTTCCGTTATCAAATCGATCTAGATGTCGGCTGGCATGGCTCTTATCAAGGAGATGCCTATGCCAGAGCCTTCTTGGATTATCTCAAAGATATTCCCGAATCAGCACTCCAGCAGCATTTAGAACGGCATTACACCGCTCAGACTGCTACCGGCAAAGGATTGCATTATCAACCTGGGCAATTTACCCGCATCCCCAACCGCTATTATCGATTTCGCTATGGCGGCATCGACTTTTTTGCCCTCGATTCCAACACCTTTAATGCCCCATTACCGATCGAATCAAACGAGGGTGGAAATCGGCACCGTCAGTCGTTACTTGCAGATCTCGATCGATTGCAAGCAGAACGCGAAGAGCACATGCAGGTCGTCCAAAATGTAGATCCCGACCGAGCGGCACAGCCGACCGCAGAAGCACCAGAATTTCTCGACGAGTTGCTCGGCAAGATCGAACACATCGAAGAATCGATTCGCGATCTGGAAAAGCAACTAGACCCCAATACCGTCCACGAGCAGATCGATTTCGAGCAATTGGAATGGCTGGAGCGAGGATTGGTCGCATCTTGGCAAGACAAAACCGTCCGAGGTCGGATGATTTATTTTCATCATCCCCCCTATGTCACCGAAGCCACCAAATGGCATCAAGGTCAAACCTTGGCAGTCAGACATTATTTACGAGAGGTATTCGATCGGGTAGAGTCACAGGTCAAGCACCTTATCGACAACCGCCCCTTAGTAGATCTCGTCTTGTCGGGTCATGCCCATTGCTTTGAATATCTCGAAACCCTAGCCACTGGTCATGCAGATCGCGGTATCAAGTGGGTTATCTGCGGGGGCAGTGGTTTTAGTCTGCGTCGCCAACGCACTGAGGGGAATATCCTGCAAGAGCGGATTGATGGCAAGTTGCAGGATGTCGCCGTATCGCATCAATTTATTGGGAAGACCGGACAGGGGTCGAATAAACATCATCCCTATTCATTTTTGCAAGTTGATGTCTTACCCGGGCAGACTTTACAATTTAGACTCAAGCCTCAAGTCGCGGAATATCATCAGCTTCACTGGAAATCTTACACGAGCGAGCCAGATGTTCGATCGATCTAAAAATCGGCGACACGATCGACTTAGGCCAGATCGGGAATGACTCGATCGTGTTATCTGCGTAGCATCTCTGATGAATAGTCAGGGCAAATTTTACTATAATAGAGTCCTACTCCGATCTCGAACTCGATAGTGAAGAGATCTCTATCGATATGTAGATAATACTCAGATAAATTCCTCCTCTAGCGATCGTATGACAAGTCCCTTCCTCGCGCGTCTCCACAGTCCCGAACGTCCCGTCATCGTCCTCGATGGAGCAATGGGCACCAATCTCCAAGTCCAAAACCTCACGGCGGCTGACTTTGGGGGTGCTGAGTATGAGGGTTGCAATGAATATCTCGTCCATACCAAACCCGAAGCGGTAGCGAAGGTACACAAGGACTTCTTGGCGGCGGGTGCGGATGTGATCGAAACCGATACCTTTGGTGGTACTTATCAAACGCTGGCGGAATATGGGTTAGAAGACAAGGTTTATTATCTCAACAAGACTGCTGCCGAACTAGCAAAAAAATGTACGGCAGAATTTTCGACCCCGGAGAAACCGAGATTTGTCGCCGGATCGATCGGCCCTGGTACTAAATTACCCTCGATCGGGCACATCAGTTATGAAGAACTAGAGCAAGCATACACCGATCAGGCTACAGGCTTGTATGACGGTGGTGTGGATCTATTCTTGATTGAAACTTGTATGGATGTGCTGCAAATTAAGGCAGCAATCAGTGGACTCGAACGAGTATTTAAGGATAAAGGTGCGCGGTTGCCAATCATGGTTTCGGCGACATTTGAAAATCCCCAGGCGACGATGTTGTCGGGTAGTGATATTGCGACATTATTAACCGCATTACAGCCATTCCCGATCGATATTCTTGGTCTAAATTGTGCGACTGGGCCAGATTTGATGGCTCCCCATATTAAGCATCTCTGCGAACAATCGCCATTTGTGGTTTCTTGCGTGCCCAATGCCGGATTACCTGAAAATATCGGCGGACACGCTCACTACAAATTAACGCCGATCGAACTCAAGTTGGCGATGTACAAGTTCGTCGAAGATTGGGGCGTGCAGGTAATTGGC
>NZ_JANPGM010000723.1:0-2527 GCF_031423935.1 Chamaesiphon sp. VAR_69_metabat_338 | reverse complement strand
ATCAGATCGATCGCTTTATCTGGCAAAAATCGATCGCTAATATACCGCGTCGATAAAGTTGCGGCAGCGACTAAAGCATTATCCGAAATCTTCACCCCATGATGGACTTCATACCGCTCTTTCAAGCCGCGCAAAATCGAGATCGTATCTTCGACACTCGGTTGATCGACATAGACTTGTTGAAACCGGCGTTCTAATGCCGCATCTTTTTCGATATATTTACGATATTCATCGAGAGTTGTCGCCCCGATACAGCGCAGTTCGCCCCGCGCCATCATCGGCTTGAGCAGGTTGCCCGCATCCATCGCGCCTTGAGTCGCACCCGCACCGACGACGGTATGAATTTCGTCGATGAATAAGATAATTTGCCCCTGAGATTCGGTGACTTCTTTAAGCACCGCTTTGAGGCGTTCTTCAAATTCTCCGCGATATTTAGCACCGGCAATGAGGGCACCCATGTCGAGGGAAATCAAGGTGCGATCTTTGAGGGATTGGGGCACATCGCCGCTAATAATCCGCTGGGCTAAACCTTCAGCGATCGCGGTTTTCCCGACCCCAGGTTCGCCAATTAAGACCGGATTATTTTTAGTCCGTCGCGATAAGATTTGAATCGTCCGCCGAATTTCATCGTCGCGCCCGATCACCGGATCGAGTTTGCCGCGACGGGCAAAATCAGTCAGATCGCGACCGTATTTGGAGAGCGATTCATACTTACCTTCAGGGTTTTGATCGTTAACTTTTTGACTGCCGCGAATTTGAGAGACGATCGTTTTAAGCTTACTTTCTTCTAACTTAAAATCAGTAAAAAATTGCTTGCCAAAGCGATCGTCTTGGAGGTATCCTAGTAATAAGTGTTCGATCGAGATGTAGTCGTCACCATAATCTTTGCGATACTTATCAGCCCTGTCGAGTAAGGTATCCACACTCCGCCCCAAATACACCGAGCTAATCGCCCCAGAGATCTTCGGCTGTTTTTGAATATAGTTTTCGAGTTCTTGGCGAAATTGGCTCAGATTTACGCCAGCCTTGGAGAGGATGCTGGTTGCCAAGCCATCTTGTTCGAGCAGAGCTTTGAGAAGATGCTCTGACTCCATTTGCTGCTGCTGGGAAGCCTTGGCGATATCCAATGTATTGGTGACAGCCTGCCAAGCTTTTTCGGTAAATTGTTGGGGGTTGTTTGGTTGCATAATGCCACTGGGAATAAAATTTTTATATAAGTAATCCTCGTGACGGACATCACTGCGGTTACTCCCTTATTGTAGCGATCGCGCTCGCTCTACTAGGGTCGGTATTCACGATATAGCAGCTAGTTATTGCCGAAATTCCTAAATTTAGATAGTCAGTAGATTTAGAGGGTGGATGCATTAAAACAAACACTCACCCCTAGAAATTTAGATTAAATTGTAGATCTAAAGATCGGGAATTTGCCAATCAATTGCTGTACCCCGCGATTTTAATGCTGTATTAATCGCCGAAAAAGGTTTGCTACCAAAAAAGCCACGCCGCGCCGAAAGAGGGGACGGATGCGCGGATTGAATGACTAGATGTCGGCTGGTATCGATGAGTTTCAGTTTCTTTTGAGCGTAAGCACCCCACAATATAAATACCACCGGATCGGTTTTCTGGTTCACCTGGGAAATTACCGCATCGGTAAAAGTTTCCCACCCCCGATCTTTGTGAGAATTTGGCGTGTGCGCGCGGACGGTGAGCACCGCATTTAACATCAGGATCCCTTGCTGTGCCCAAGGTACGAGGTAGCCGTTATTGGGGATTTTGAGATCTAAATCCGTCTTGAGTTCTTTATAAATATTGGCTAATGATGGCGGTATTTTGATGCCAGGATTGACGGAAAAACATAATCCATGCGCTTGATTATTATCGTGATAAGGATCTTGTCCGAGCAACAACACGCGGACATGTTCGTAAGGTGTTAATTCAAAAGCTGCAAAAACATCGGCAGCAGCAGGAAAGATCGTTTGCGTTTGTCTTTCGGTACTGATGAAATCTTGAAGGGTCTGAAAATAAGGTTTTTCAAACTCTGCGGCAAGTACCGATCTCCAAGAACTGGATCTGAGGGGAGTTGTCATGAGGGGGTAGAGGGTAAAGTAACTATACCTCGTAGAACGGGCAGTACCCGCCACAAAGGTTTCAGGCAATCGCTTTTCGATCGATATTTGAGATCGGCTACTTATCTAAGGTTGTTGGCTGTTCGATGGCGATCGATAATCAGAAGATGTCTCATTTGAATACGACAAACAACAAGCGATGGCTAGTGCCATCGCTTGTTGTTTGTAAATCGCAGCATCTGGTTATGACAACATTCCCGATAAAGTGTCGATACTCGAATTGAGATCGATTAAATCCATCATCTGTTGATGTTGCGTTAGATTGCCTTGTGCTTTAAATAAGTTAGCGGCTGACTGCCAGTCGCTTACACCCTCTTGTTCGCCATACAATTCTCGTTGGGCATAACCCCGATTGACATAAGCTATTGCAAAATCTGGCTTGCGCTCGATCGCCAAGCTAT
>NZ_JANPGM010000722.1:0-7047 GCF_031423935.1 Chamaesiphon sp. VAR_69_metabat_338 | reverse complement strand
CCAGAAATGGCCTGGACGGGCGATCTTCATGGCGTAGAGCAAATTCATACCAATCCAGCTTTTGGGTGGATTGTCGAGCAAGTAGAGCGGCATACAGCGATCTATTTACTAGAGATTGGTGTAGATTTAACTTTAGTCGATTTGTACATTCAGCGGGCGTGGCCGATCGTCTCGCGCACCGAACAAGAAATTGGTGCCCATTGTCACAATACCGCGCACATTAGTGCGGTTTACTATATTAAAGTACCGGCTGAAGGTACTTACGATCCGGGTCGGTTGGTCTTCTTTGACGATGCGCGGGTAAATGAGGTCAGTCCGGGATTGGGGAGTGAAAATACCGATATTCTGGCAGAAGATAACTATTTCAATCAACTGCAAACGGCATATACGCCTGTCGCTGGGCGATTGATGATGTTTCCAGCCAAGCAACGCCATGCTGTGACCATGAATGAGACTGAAGATCTCCGCGTGTCTTTGTCTTTTGATATCGTGTTGACGGCTAATGGTGCGGCGTCTGGAGCTTATGAGTTTTTGACACCACCACCCCAACAGTGGCAAAAATTTAAATCTGCACGTCACTAGGTGCTAAGGCTCGGGCGGCGATCGATGGGGAACATTGGGTAAAGTAAAGTTAGTCAAAGTCTAGAGCAACCACTCTCAGTCCCGATCTGTCCGCTCAAATTCGATCGTCGATCGACTTATGGGTGCGCTCCCAGTTGACTAACCTAGCGGAAATCGGTTAGTGTTCGAGATTAGATAACTTCGATCTTTAAGATAAATTAATTTATGAAAAGATTTTTACTGCTATTTCTATCGGCACCTACAGTCCTGAGCGCGGTGCTACCTATGATTACGGCATCAGCCCCAGCCATGGCTGCCCAGCCTCAAGGGCGGGATAAATTTTGCGTTACCGCACATGGTCGATTCGTTTGTGTCAAATCCGCCCAGATAGCAAGTAACGATCCCAAATCGGCACTGATTGCCAGAGCACAAGCCGAAGCCAAAAATCCCGACGCATTTATAAATTTTAGCGACAAGGAAAGCGATGATGCGGCGGCAGTCTTCGGTTGTGATTGTCCGGCTTGTATTCGTTCGCTGCGCCAGCTTCGCGCCATGGCTCAAGTTAATTAGACCGATCGGGACTAGGAGCTAGTTGGTTATAATCGAATGCAGGATCGCGATCGACAGTTGCAAAATAAATACCTGTGGCACGCAATTGCCGTCGATCGAGTCTGAAATTCTTCACCCCAACCAGACGACCCATGTCCAGTAATAGTCTAGCTAATTACGATCCCAGTGATGTCGGTCGAGTCAACGGTAATTTATTTGGTTTGCCCTTTGACTATGAGTCAGCGCAGATAATTATTGTGGGGGTACCGTGGGAAGTAACAGTTTCTTACAATCCAGGCGCGGCAGCAGCCCCGCAGCGGATTCTCGACGCTTCGCCGCAGTTAGATTTATATGATTTCGATCGACCCGATGGTTGGCAGCGGGGCATTTATATGCTGCCAATCGATGCAGATTTACATGCTAAGAATAATTATTATCGCCACCAAGCAACGCTCGTTATCGATCGACTGGAGCAGGGCAAATCGCTGGCTGACGAGCCAGATTTGACAACAGTTTTAGCTGAAATCGATCGAGCTGGTGCGGATCTCAATCGTTGGTTGTTCGATCGCTGTAGCAGTGCCTTAGCTGCTGGCAAAAAAGTCGGTGTCATCGGCGGCGATCACAGTGTGCCATTGGGTTACATGCAAGCTTTAGCGGCGCATCATCCCGATTTTGGGATCTTACATATCGACGCGCATTCGGATTTGCGGGATGCCTATGAAGGCTTTGAGTTTTCCCACGCGTCGATTATGTTTAATGCACTCAAGATCCCCCAGATTTCTAAACTGATACAAGTGGGAATTCGGGATGTTTCGCAAGTAGAAATCGAAGTTATCGCGCGATCTCACGGACGGGCGATCGCTTATTATGATTCACTGATAAAACAAGAGCTTTATAGTGGTAAAACTTGGCTGAGTATCTGCCAAGACGCGATCGCTAATTTGCCTCAGAAAGTTTATATTAGTTTCGATGCTGATGGCTTGGATCCCAAACTCTGCCCGCATACGGGGACGCCAGTACCAGGTGGTTTAGAACTAGAGCAGGCTTTTTGTTTGTGTCGCGAAGTGATTCGCAGTGGACGGGAAATAATTGGTTTCGATCTGTGTGAAGTCGGCGATGCCGAATGGGATGGTAATGTCGGCGCGAGAATTGTGTATAAGTTGACAAATTTGATGAGTTAATCTGCGTCAGCATTCAGGGTAGGGATAATTCATGAAGCGACTGAAATCACGCGGAGGTTCCCTCCGCATGTGTTTCAGTCAGCGACGCATCGAACGGGAGGTTTCCTCCCGTTCGATGCGTCAAGACAAGACATTACCCCTACCCTGAATGCTGACGCCCAGATTGGCAGATATGTGAAATTGCGTCAAAATTAAGACCTAACCCTAATGTTCGCCGATTCGTAGTATGGTAAACAGCACTTCAACTCCGGTGATGGAGACAACCGCGATCGTTTTAGATGTCACAGGGATGAAATGTGCGGGGTGCGTCAGTGCGGTTGAGAAACAACTCCTTGCCCAGCCGGGAGTTCAGTCTGCCTGTGTCAATCTTCTCACTGGTGTCGCCGCGATCGAAATAGCAGCATCAACAGTAACGGGTGTCGATCTGGCTGCAAAACTAACTGCGAGCGGTTTTCCCAGTCAACCCCGTACTGCTGCCGACCTAACTAATCGATCGCAACGTTTGCAGCAGCGACAGCAGAAATATGCCCAAGAGTCAAAACAACTGTTGTGGCAACTGATTACGGCGGGTGTCTTATTGGTGCTATCGGCACTCGGACATTTGACGCAACCGAGCGTCCACCAACATCATAGCTATTTTGCGTTAGATAACTTTTGGTGGCATTGGGGATTGGCAACACTAGCGATCGCATTTCCAGGTCGATCGATTTTGGTCGATGGTTGGCGCAGTTTGTGGCATCGCAACCCGAATATGAATACCCTCGTCGGGTTGGGGATTGTCACTTCGTACACGGCGAGCGTCGTCGCCCTACTGTGGCCGAATTTAGGCTGGGAATGCTTTTTTGAAGAACCCGTGATGATTATCGGGTTCATTACCTTGGGGCGCACTCTGGAGCAACAAGCCAAACATCGGGCGGCGACTGCCTTCGATCGATTATTATCGCTGCAACCTCCGTTAGCACGATTGGTCGGTACCGATCCAAAGCATCCCCAAGCGATCGAAATTCCGGTCGAACAGGTCAAAGTTGGCGAATACGTGCGAGTACTTCCTGGCGAAAAAATCCCGACTGACGGCGCGATTCGCTGGGGTCAGACAACGATCGATGAGTCGGCAATTACCGGCGAATCGATGCCTGTGCTCAAGCAGGTTGGGGATCTGGTGGTGGCAGGAACAGTCAATCAAGCTGGAGCGATCTCGATCGAAGTCACGCGGACGGGTGACGATACCACGCTGGCGCAAATTATCGCCCTGGTAGAAGCCGCCCAAACCCGCAAGGCTCCAGTTCAGAAATTAGCCGATACCGTCGCTGGCTACTTTACTTACGGCGTCCTAGCGATCGCGCTGCTAACTGGCTTATTTTGGTACTTTATCGGCATCCATAACCTCGATCTAGTACCGCCAGTATCGACACTGACGCCGCTCAAAGCCGCGATCGCGGTGATGGTGGTGGCGTGTCCTTGTGCCTTAGGATTGGCTACGCCGACGGCGATCCTCGTGGGGACGGGCATCGGTGCCGAATCGGGATTGCTGATTAAGGGTGGTGATGTTTTGGAAGCAGTCCAGCAGTTGGATACGGTTGTATTTGACAAGACGGGCACGCTTACCCAAGGTCGGCCACAGGTGACAGACATCCTCACTGAGGATCGGATTTCCACTCACAAATTGCTCCAACTAGCCGCTGCCGCTGAAAGCGTCACCAATCATCCACTTGCTACGGCCATTCAACAAGAAGTTGCACGCTTAGATTTAACCTTGCCGATCGCAATCTCATCCCATACAGAGCTAGGATTAGGCGTGTCCGCAGCAGTAATCTTTCGTGATGATGTCGATCGGGAAGAACGTTACCAAGTCATTGTCGGCAATCAAAACTGGCTGACAGCCAGCGGGATCGAGATCGATCGCACTTGGCAAGATCGATCGCATCAGTTGGCAACAGCAGGTAAAACCGCTATTTATGTCGCGATCGTCCCTGCCGGACAAACATTAGCCTCAGCGATACTCGGCTTAATCGGCGTCACCGATCGATTGCGTCCCGACGCGATCGAGACAGTTAAACAGTTGCAGCAAATGGGTTTACGAGTAGTGATGGCCAGTGGTGACAAAAAAGAAGTTGCCGAGCTGGTGGCTAAACAACTAGGAATCACTGAAATCTATGCCGAAGTGCTACCCCAAGACAAAGCGCGGATCGTCGCAGACTTGCAAGCAAATCCCCACAATCCAGAACTACCGCACAAAGTAGCCACGATCGGCGATGGCATTAACGATGCGCCAGCTCTGGCTCAAGCCGATTTGGGGATTGCGCTCAATGCCGGTACCGATGTCGCGATCGATGTGGCGGATATTATCTTGATGCGCGATCGCTTGCTAGATGTAGTCGCCGCGATCGAGTTATCGCGATCGACACTCACCAAAATTCGCCAAAATCTATTCTGGGCGGCTATTTACAACCTCATTGGTATTCCCGCAGCAGCAGGCGTTCTCTACTGGTTTAGTTGGGGGACGCTTCTGAGTCCCGCTGCCGCTGGTGCGTTGATGGCCTTAAGTTCGGTCAGTGTCGTTACCAATTCGCTCTTGCTCAGATGGGGTCGAGGAGGAGGCTCGATCGATTAAAGTAAGCTCCCGCAAACTTCGCGTCCTTTGCGGCACCCACAAACAACCTCACTCAAATACCTCAAACCATTGCGTCCTTTGCGTTAAAAAATATCATTCCAGAGGAAAGAACCCTCAGCCAAGTGACAGAGATCGCAGCTCGATCTCGATCGGGTTCGGACAATAGAAGCTACAACAAGCTAGCGATTGTCATCCTCCATGAAAACCAGCTCCCTGATTTCCCTCATTTGTTCCTTAACAATCAATGGATTTAATACTTTTCACCAACCTGCTGCTGCCGCACCATTGCCAAAATCTTGGCATGTTGCCGAAGCACTCAGTCCTGCCGAAGCTGCCAACGAGGATGACAAATTGGTAGCAGTGCAAGTGAATGGCAAGTACGGCTATCAGGATGCCGCTGGTCGGATGAAGATTGCCCCTCGCTTTGATAATGTATACGAATTTTTTGATGGATTGGCAGCAGTCAGTATCGCTGGCAAATGGGGTTTTATCACTCGCTGCGGTAAGGCTGTCATTCCGCTCCACTTTGACAATGCCGTAAGTTTTAATAATGGCTTAGCTGCCGTCCAAATCGAGGATAAATGGGGCTTTATCGACAAGCAAGGCACGATGGTTATCGAGCCGGATTTTGATGCCGCTGAGTCATTCAGTCAAGGTTTAGCCAAGGTAAAAGTCGGCGATAAGTGGGGCTTTATCGACAAGCAAGGCGAGATCGCCATCAAGCCAATCTATG
Source organism: Chamaesiphon sp. VAR_69_metabat_338 (assembly GCF_031423935.1). Taxonomy (NCBI): domain Bacteria; kingdom Bacillati; phylum Cyanobacteriota; class Cyanophyceae; order Gomontiellales; family Chamaesiphonaceae; genus Chamaesiphon; species Chamaesiphon sp. VAR_69_metabat_338. Next base: position 1,412 of record NZ_JANPGM010000722.1, on the reverse strand, counting down.
ATGAAGTCGATAGCTTTCATAACGATATGGCGTGGATTCGGATCGACAAAAAAGTTGGCTACATCGACCAAACCGGAAAATTCTTGCAGTAGATAAAGGGATCGAATAATTAGTTACTCGCCCGTCATCACGCGCAGGCGAATGGAGTTTTCGCCACTATCATCGAGGGGTACTTCAACGATTTCGCTGGAGAGGCGTTCGACGCAGGCGATGAGCGATCGCAAGTTGGGCGTGCTGGCACCTGTATCGACGTATAAGCGATCGACTAAACTACCCAAGCGTTTCCAGGTAAGGTAGAACTTGGTCATCGTCTGTTCCAATTGGGCGGCTTGCTTGAGCACATCGGCAGCGACAGGGAGACATCCCACCCGCATTGCTTCTTCCAAGGCGGTAGCGAGATCGACTTTGGAATCATTCAGGACTTGAACTTGCGCGCCAGCATCGAGATATTTGGACAAGCTGCGGGCATTGCTGGTGACGAGCTTGATATTATCCAGGTCGGGATTGGCGGCAATTTCGTCTCTGATGGCGATTTGATGAGTTTCGGGGAGTTTCTCCATTTCCTTGACCAAGGGCGCGAGGAAGCGGGGTGGGGTGGCTCCAGCGGCGGCTTGTTCTTTGACTTCATCGGGAATCAGATCGGAACTCATTGCCATCCATTCATCGGAAAGCTGGCGGACTTCGCGACGGGTGATGTGGTCGCCGCGTTCGGCAGCTTCGGTGACGAGTTGTTGGACTTCGGGTGCGGATTTGGCGGTTTCGACAAAGGCGCGTTTGCTGAAATTTTTGAGGGCAGAGGGGGAAAGTTCGCCATTTTCTAGTAATGTATCGGCACTATTAGCAAGTTCGATCCATGAGTAGGCTTGGCTTTTGCTCAGTTCCCGATCTTTGAGCCAGTTGAGGAAGCCTTGTCCCCGTCCGTCGCCACCTTTTTTCTCACGATCGCGGATGGCACGTAGGATGCGACCTCGCCAAATTTCGGTTTGGAGATCGAAGCGATCGCATACCGTCCAGGCATCGTCGATCCGCTGTCTAAAATCGAAGTCACCGACGGCTTCATCTTCTGGATCGGGCAAATCGAAACTCAGATCGGCATTAATTTCTAAAGCCGCTACCAGTTCGAGATCGGTAACAGAGTCAACTGAAGCAACCATCGATCGTCCTCAAGGTAAATGAAATAAGCACCGGATATTGGTGACTCTCAACGCGTGAGAGTCGAAAAATTATCATAGCATTAGGAACGATCGCGGTCGATCGAGATCTAGCCACTTTCGTAGTAATTGTACCTACATCAAGACTTTTTGCGGGACGATCCAGCATTCATTGTCGATCGATTGAATTTCGCCGATTCCCAAGCACAGATCCGCGCTCATGACTTTGACAAAACCATTAGCAGCCAGCGGATCGGGCGT
>NZ_JANPGM010000721.1:0-3373 GCF_031423935.1 Chamaesiphon sp. VAR_69_metabat_338 | reverse complement strand
TGCTGTTTGAGTTCGTCTAAGGAATGGATCGAATCATCCATCGCATCTCTCATAAAGGCGATCGCACCACCCATAAACAAACCGATCGCCCCCCCGATTAATAGATTTCGCTTTAGATCTGGGCCAGTTTTTTTACCTAATTTGGGTTCTTCTACCACTTGCCAAGCAAATCCGCCGCGCGCGATCTCCAATCCCAAATCCTGCCGTGCTTTCAACAACCGCCCTAAAGTCTCGCGCTCGGCTCGCACCGCTGGCTGCAACCGGTTATATTCTGAGAGCAAGGCTGGAAATTGCTGAAGTTGTTGCCGATACTTTTGCTCGACCTGCGCCAGACTTTGTTGACGAGCCAGCGCGACGTTCAAATTGGCTTGAGCGTCGATAAATTGGCTGGCTAAGTTCAAATCGATCGCGCCCAGTTGTCCGGCGGTCTGAGCATCAGCCGGATTGGGCGTACTACCCGACCGATCGCCAGCAGCTAACATTCGCTGCCGCTCTCTCTCCAGTTGGGACTGGAGTTTCTGCTGCCGCTCGATCGAGTTCTTGACGATCGAGGCTTCATCGGTATAACGCAGTCGATCTTGTAATAAGGTCAGCTCAGTTTTTTGGATCTCATTTAACAGATTTTGATAGCGTACCGACTGACTCAATCGAGTGGCCATCCCAAACGACTGGGGTGAGAATGCGAGTTTTTTCTCCAGAAAAGCATAGCGGGTGCGAAAATCTTGAATTTGCACCAAATTAGTCCGCTGCTCTTGCGAGATCTTATCTAATGATTCAACTACAGCTTTTGACTGAAGTTCTGGGTCGAGAAAGTTTTGAGTCTGGCGAAATTTTTCTAATGCGGACTCCGATTGTTGAACTCGCGCCTGAATTTGGGGCACTTGTTCGTTGAGAAATGCCAGCCCTCTGGACAACCGCAATTGTTGTTGTTCTTGGTTGTAATCTTGATAGACTTGCTGTGCCGTCTGCAAGATTTTCTGCGCTCTGACGGGATCGCGATCCTCATATCCGGCTTCAAAGATTTTGGTATCCACCTTTTTTTCGGCGGTTCTCCCCACAACCTGTATGACATATAGCGATTTTTTCACCTCGTCGATTGTCAGCTTGGGATAGATCGGACGCAGCCGATCGACGATCCGTTGAATCACGATCGAACTATTCATCAGCGTCAGTTGAGTGGCATAGTCTGCCTGGACGTCGGAGTCGGCAAACTGAGAATTATTCGATCCTTGCTCTGTTTTACTCCGATAGTTCTGATCTACCAACAGTTGCATCGAACTCCGGTAGGTGGGTTTCTGGTGTGCAGTGATCAGCCAAGCGACCCCGATCGCCCCTAAGATCGTAGCTAGCAACCAATATTTGCGGCGCAGCAGCACTGCAAACAGCTGTCCGTAACCCGCATTTTCTGCTGGTGACGGCATCGTCTGGATATATGTATCAGTTAAAATCTGACCGAAACCGATTGAATCATCTTCTGGTGAAGACATCAGCATTTTGGGAGCCATCGCTTCCTCCTTGAAATCTATATCTGCTAACGAAGACATTGCGACACGCTCGTCATCGCCCACCATCCGATCGAAATTCTTTGCTGCTACTGATGAACAGAGCGGTACCTCTAGCGGAATGGGCAGCACGTTACCATCAAACCGATGTGAATCTGAATCGTTACCGCCAGTCGATCGACTCAGATCGATTAACTTATTTACTTGGCGAAAGAACACCGATTCTGTGAAGCGATCGACCGCGTGCTGCCGAATTCGGGCATAGTTCCATTCGATCTTGCTGGCTTGCACTACCGCATCCCGCACCGCCTCTGGAGTTTGGCGATCGAAGAAAACGCCAGTTAATCCAGGTACTTGGGTATCCAATACCCCCCCAGCACCATAGGCAATTACAGGTGTCCCACTAAAATTTGCTTCGATCGGTACCAAACCATAGTCTTCTAGAGCGGCGACGATCGCCCCACAAGTCTTGGCCATCAGTTGGGTACGTTCGAGATCGCTCACGTATCCCAAAAAGCGAATATTTTTCCCGGCTTTTTGCTCCAGCCGCTGGCGTTCGGGACCCTCACCCACGATCGTCAGCGGCCAGCCCAATGAATTAAATGCTTCGATAATGATGTCCACCCGCTTGTAGCTCAACAACCGACAGCAAACTAAATGAAAATTTTCTTTGACATCGGAGAAGATAAATTTGCTCTCATCGATCGGATAATTGATTGTGATGGCTGGTTTGTCGTAAATTTGGCCGATCCGGTTGGCGACGGTGGTGGAGTTAGCAATGTACAGATCGGGTTCTCGTGAATACTGGACATCGAGTCTGCGCAAGTGTGTGAAGACTGTTTCGATAACTGGTGAGAAACATTGAAATTCCCTATACCCCTGAAGATAAACTTGGGTATCCCACAAAAAGCGGGTGATATTGTGACAAAAGCAAATATGTCGCGCGCTCGATCGCTTGCGGACACCTTTGGCAAAGCTCGATGAACTGCTAATAATCAGGTCGTACTTTTCCAAATTTAGCATCCGGAATGCTGGGTAATACAAGGGAGCCAGCAACCTAAAATACTTACTCGCGTTGGGAATCTTCTGAAGAAAGGTGGTGTTTACGTGCCGATCTCCTAGATCGATCGTCCTTTCGGCGTCGTACAAAGATGTGAATATATCTGCATTGGGGAAACATTTGCACAGTAGTTCAAATACGCGCTCTGCCCCGCCCCGTTGCGTTAAGTAGTCATGCACTAAGGCAACTTTCATAACTCTCCTGCTCGGAATAAAATATGCTCGATCGATAGCTATGAAAAAAATTTCCCTGCTGGTCAACAGAAAACGAGCCGATCCTGACGCAGCGCGGCAACTAATTAAGCTGCTCGCAACCCAAGCGTTCGATCGAGGCTTGCGAATTTAGTAAGTAGTTAAAAAATTTAGCTGAGTCCCACTTAGTTTTTTGTTCGTAGAGTATGAAACTTCAACTACAGTGATTTTTACATCTTCGCTCTGTCCGTCCCTCTGTCAAAAGACAGATGCCGATTCCCTCGCGCTACACCAAGATCGATGCCCGAGCGTCGAGCGGCACGCGACGATAATTACCTGAAATTACGTCATTCGATCGTCGCCTAATTACGACCCAAACCCTTATGCCTCGCCTTTTATGTCAATTTATCTCCTGCAAGCATATCGACAGGCATTATCGATAATGCGATCTGGTTGACAGTTAGATTTGGCCAAACTTGCTAAAAATTCGCTCGGGATCGATAGGTAACTGCTAAATTTGGTATCTATCGATCGACAGATAAGCAGACATCCGATCGACGTACAAACAAAATCTTTTTCAGGACTTTTTTCATCCAATTGAGTATGGAGCGCGATCGAGG
>NZ_JANPGM010000720.1:0-2708 GCF_031423935.1 Chamaesiphon sp. VAR_69_metabat_338 | reverse complement strand
ACGGCTACAGCTAAGCTCGCGCTACATTTACGCAAAGAAAATCGCACCGCGCTGATGGTGGCGACTGACGTATATCGTCCGGCGGCGATCGATCAGCTCATCACGCTGGGCAAGCAAATCGACGTGCCAGTGTTCGATCTGGGCACGGATGCCAATCCCGTCGAAATTGCGCGTCAAGGCATCGCCAAGGCGCGGGAACTGGGCGTAGATGTGGTGATTGTCGATACTGCCGGACGGTTGCAGATCGACGATCGAATGATGACGGAGTTAGCCGATGTCAAAGCGGCAATTCAACCCGATGAAATCTTGCTGGTAGTTGACTCAGCCATCGGTCAGGAAGCGGCGAATGTCACGATGACATTTAACGATCGAATCGGGATTACAGGCGCGATCTTGACCAAATTAGATGGGGATACGCGCGGTGGTGCGGCTCTATCCGTCCGGGCGATTTCTGGTAAACCGATCAAATTTGTCGGGGTGGGTGAAAAAGTCGAAGCCCTGCAACCATTTTATCCAGAGCGGATGGCATCGCGGATTCTGGGGATGGGTGACGTGCTGACGTTGGTCGAAAAAGCCCAGGAAGATTTCGATATTGCCGATGCGGCTAAACTAACCGAGAAAATCCTCGAAGCCAAATTTGACTTCAATGACTTCATCAAACAGATGCGGATGTTGAAGAATATGGGTTCTTTGGGTGGTCTGATGAAGATGATTCCAGGGATGGGCAAGCTCTCTGACGGGCAGCTCAAGCAGGGCGAAGACCAGCTCAAAAAGGCGGAAGCGATGATTCAGTCGATGACGAAGGAAGAACGCGGTAATCCCGATTTACTCGCCAGTACTCCCAGCCGTCGGCGGCGGATTGCCAAGGGTTGTGGTTATGAAGAAGCTGATGTTAGTCGGCTGATTGCTGAATTTACCCGGATGCGGAGCATGATGCAGCAGATGAGTATGGGGAATTTTCCAGGCATGGGTGGTGGTCAACCGGGCGCACGGGGCGGTCAACCGGGCGCACCTGCCAAGGCGAAGAAAAAGAAAAAAGGGTTTGGGACGTTGTAGCGATCGCGCAATGACTTTAGTTGGTGAATGAGGGTATGTCAGATGGCATACCCTTAAATTTTGGAGCCGATAATTATCCGCACGAGCACACGAGCAATTTCTAGGGTTGGCAGAATCGATCGCGATTTGGGAATAATAAAAGAACAGATCGACTCTAGGGAACTAAGTAGGATCTTCTGGTCATCTATAGAGTCAGTATTTTTGTGTAAGTAAGTAAATCCTCGGATGGCCGATCGACCCTGGATTGATATACTCAGAGCCTAACGGCTTTTTAAGTTACAATCGAGCAATTGTATCGATCGTTACTTAACTTCCATGACTACAGTGGACGTCTGTGGTTTGCGCTGGGGACATTGCTGACGGAAACTGCCCATCGCGCAGTGTATCCAAGATCGGGAGATCGATTTTTTGTTTTCAACTTACTACCGACAGCATCGCGATCGTCAAATATTGCTATCCCCGATCCCAAATCGATTGTTATGAACAGACTTTTAATGGTTACGACGGTTCCAAGTACGCTCCGCAGTTTTCTGTTGCCGTTTGCCGCTCACTTTCGATCGCAGGGCTGGCAGGTAGATGCCATGGCTTGCGGGGTTTCGGCAAATCCTGAGTGCGTGCAAGGATTCGATCGCGTCTGGGATGTGCAGTGGTCTCGCAATCCGCTCGATCCGCGCAATTTATGGTCTGCGCCACCAGTAATTCGCGAGATCGTCACCAAAGAACGATACGATCTCGTTCACGTTCATACTCCTGTTGCCGCCTTTGTCACCCGTTACGCACTCAAAGATTTGCGCAAGCAGTTAAACGTCAAAGTTATTTATACCGCTCACGGATTTCATTTTTTTGCGGGTGGCAATCCGGTCAAAAATGCTGCTTTTACTAACTTAGAAAAGTATGCTGGTAAATGGACGGATTATCTAGTCACGATCAATCATGAAGACAAACAAGCGGCTTTAGATTATCAATTATTAGCCGCAGATCGCTGTCATTACATGCCAGGAATCGGCGTGGATTTAGCGTATTATAATCGCCATGCCGTGCCTGAGTCAGCGATCGCGCAAGTTAGGCAAGAATTGGGCTTGGGCAATGGCGATCGCTTATTGCTCTCTGTGGCCGAATTTACCGCCCGCAAGCACCATGTCGATGCGATCGCTGCCTTTGCAAAATTGGCTCGAACAGATGTCCATCTGGCATTTGCTGGGACGGGGCCATTGATGGATAAGATGAAGCAGTTGGCCGTCACATTGGGCGTTGCCAATCGCGTTCACTTTTTAGGCAACCGCAAAGATATTCCCGTCCTCATGAGTGCGGCTAGCGCAAATATGCTCGTATCTGCCCAAGAAGGATTGCCTCGCTGCGTGCTAGAATCCCTCGCACTGTCCACTCCCACTATCGGTACCAAAATTCGCGGTACCCAGGACTTACTTGAAGGTGGCTGCGGACGATTGGTAGATGTTGGCGATGTTGAAGCCTTAGCCAACGCGATGGCGTGGGTACTCGATCGACCCGAAGAAGCCACAAATATGACTAAACTAGGCTCGGAACGGATCTCTCTTTACGATCTAGATTCGATCGTTCAGTTGCACGAGCAATTGTATGCTAAAGCGTTGAATAGTTAGGAGTTGCTGTACCACCGTATGGGAGTTGGGAGT
>NZ_JANPGM010000719.1:0-3571 GCF_031423935.1 Chamaesiphon sp. VAR_69_metabat_338 | reverse complement strand
CCTCCTCCAGATGCTGTCGATGCAAATTCTCTACCTCAAATTTATGAAGCGCTCTTTACCGTGTTACGGCACACAGTTCCGCCGCCTGTAGAACCACCAAACGAGCAATCGAGCGATACATTCCAAAGTAATGAGATCGGCCAGCAATTCACCATGTTAGTGGGTTTGAGCTATGCCGACAATAACGTTGTCAATGACGCTCGGGCGATCGATAATATCTATCAAGATTTGATTCGCCAACGTGTTAGCACCCCAATTCGGACAGCCGATCTACCCAACCCATTTACAAGTTCGCTGCTGACTAATCCTGCCAAAGTTAATACTAGCAACTAAGTGTTTGTAGCTCAGACCCCCGACTTCTGCCAGAAGTCGGGGGTCTTGTCGATCTTGGCTGTCTTCAAAACTTGCGTTATCAACTATTAATTATCAACTATCTTTTCAGCCTAGCTCTGACGAGTTTGATGTCTTCATAACTGTACTCATCACCTAGATGTGCCTTAATTGGCGTGAGTTTCTCGGCTCCGACAGTTGCAATTGCTCGCTCGATCGCCTCTGCTCGATCGGGTGGTACGATCCGATCGAGATCCAGCTCATAACTGCATTCCATCAATTTGATCAGGTGATCGATAATTGTATTTTCCTGCACCGTGCGTTTTTTGGCGATCGCCGCTAGGCTCAAACCCTGTCGATACAAATCCAGGGTTTGCAAGTGGGTATGGGAAACATCACTTTTAGTCGGTGCGCTCACCGGCAATGGTGGTGTCGGTTCGGATTCTGTCAGCACGGGCAAGCCAGATTCGGCTCTAAAGGCTCTGATTTCTGCTGTGAACATTTCTCCATACTGAGCGAGTTTCCGCGCCCCTACACCGGAAATTTTGGCAAATTGGGCGAGAGTTTGAGGATGTTGTTGCGCCATCAACTTTAAGCTCGAATCGGCAAAGATCACGTACGGGGCAACTTTATTGGCATCGGCATATTGTTTGCGAAGTTTGTGCAGGCGGTTGTACAGAGCTTGAATCTCGACGGTATTGGTACTAACTTCGGTAGTTTCGATCGTGGATTTGAGGGCAGAGATGGCGATTTCGACTTTGCGCTGGCTTTTGAGAATTTCCCGACTCGCAGCGTTAAGCGTCAAGACAGAGTAACCATCGCTAGTTTCATCGATCAAACCTTGATGTAGTAACGATCGACCCAACATCCGCCATTCATCCACCGTCCGATCTTTGCCAATGCCATAAGTAGACAGGGTATCGTGTCCGTTCTTGAGCACCTTATCGTTTTTGGAACCACGCAGCACGTCGATCGTATGCGCCAAGCCGAAAGTTCGACCGTTATGGCGTTCGCTAAATCGATAGATGCAGGATAATAACTTCTGGGATTCGATCGTCCAATCCGAAACTGGGCGGGGATATTTACAGTTGTCGCAATTATCGCAGTTGCCAGGGAAGCTCTCGCCAAAGTAGCCTAACTGAATGATCCGCCGACATTCCGTCGCTTCGGCATAATTAATTACCCGCCGCAATTGTTGTGTCGCGATTCGCTGTTCTTCTTCGAGTGCCATCCCCGTTTCGCGATCGATCTTTTGGGCAATCAAATACTCGATCGTCTTAATATCGCCCATGCCAAAGTACAGCGTACAATGAGCGGGTTCGCCATCCCGTCCGGCACGTCCCGATTCTTGATAATAGCCCTCAATATTGCGCGGCAGATCGTAGTGAATCACAAACCGCACATCAGGTTTATTAATCCCCATCCCAAAAGCAACGGTAGCGACAATAATCTGAACATCATCGCGAATAAAACTGTTCTGATTGTTAGTTCGCGTCTCGCTATCTAAACCAGCATGATAAGGTACGACCTTAATCCCATCTAATTGTAATTTAGCCGTCAATTCATCGACTTTTTTACGACTCAAACAGTAGATGATGCCCGAACCTTCAGACTGTTTGACTTGAGCGAGCAGCTCTTTATAAGGGGCAGTTGTTTTGCGCCGGACTTCGTAATATAAATTCGGACGATTGAAGCTGGCAATGTGAATATCTGGATCGCGGAGATCGAGCTGCTTAATGATATCCGATCGCACCCGATCGGTCGCCGTTGCCGTCAATCCCAACCACGGCACCTTGGGAAAATAATGCCGTAATTGCGATAGTTTGCGATAATCTGGCCGAAAATCGTGACCCCATTCCGATACACAATGCGCTTCATCGATCGCAAATCCCGAGATCCCTACTTCTTGATGCAGATCGACTAAAAAGTTACTAATAAATTCCTGATTCAAGCGTTCGGGAGCGAGATATAAAAGTTTGATCTCGCCATTATAAATAGCCGTCGCTCGATCGCGTCTTTCTTCTGTACTAATACTACTATTTAAAAAAGTCGCGGCAATGCCATTATTTGCTAGCAATTGCACTTGATCCTGCATCAAAGCAATCAACGGCGATACGACGATCGTTACGCCTTGTTTGAGCAATGCTGGCAACTGAAAACATAGGGATTTACCACCACCAGTCGGCATCACGACTAATAAGTCGCGATTAGCTAAAGCTGTATTAATAATCTCCCGCTGTCCCGATCGAAAATCATCATACCCAAAGTAATGCTTTAACGCCTGTTCTAGGGTTTCAAATTGGGTCGATCCAGCAAGCATAGTTTCGAGATTAGGGATGAGGTGTTAGGCTTTAGATTCTGGAAAATAAAGCCTAGTTGAAAATTATACAGTAGACCTTAATTGCTTTGCCACTAGCCAGTAATCTGTCGCCTAAAACCTAAAACCTAAAGTCTAAAGCCTAATGTGAATGGTACAAAAAATCATCCGCCTCAATCCCCGTTTGCTTGAGGATTTGGCGGAGCGTACCTTCGGGCATATCCCCATTGTGATTGGGGACGGTAGTGTATTTACCGCTATTGTCATTGAACCAGATTTCGTGGCTGCCACAGGCTTGACGATCGAGCGCAAATCCATAGACTCGCAACACTTTGGCAACTTCTCGATACCTAAATCCCGATAGCCTACCCATCGCAGCTACTTCGTCAGTACCAACGGACAGTCAAATTCATCGGCGATCGCGGGAAAGGACTTAACTAGCTGGTTGCGTTCGGCCATGGCTGCCAAAATCTGCTTGGCAACATCTTGGGCGATTTCTAGCGTCTCTGTTAGGCTGGGAGCTTGAGCGATCAGTCCGGGTAAAGCATCAGAAGTGGCTAGGTAGTAGCCTTCAGGTAACTTCTCGATGTGTACGTTAATTAATCTTTCCACTAAATTACAATCGCGCAATTTTAAAGTTTTGGTGAAATTTGTGTTGAAAAGCAATCAGAGTTACTCACTCTACACCGTGGTAGATACCGTGTTAACCGTTTCTGTCATAACTCTATTATGACATATCGACTTTGACAGTATCGATTCATAGCTGTTGTTATTAGTTTAATTTCAGTAACTTGGCGGACACATTTTCATACTGAGTATCAGATGCTCGATCGATCTCCGGAGGTACGGAGGTCGAGCTGGTGAGCATGGCTAGTTCTTGGAGCAGGAGATCTTGCTCTCGACCGATCTGCTGCAAGCGATCGA
>NZ_JANPGM010000718.1:0-4828 GCF_031423935.1 Chamaesiphon sp. VAR_69_metabat_338 | reverse complement strand
TGAGCGATGAGTTATTAGAATTATTTACATTGGGGACGATCGCCGATCTAGCACCATTAACTGGGATCAATCGTCGTTTAGTCAAGCAGGGTTTGCAACTATTGCCCAAGTCGCAAGTGACAGGTATTCAAGCCTTAATTGAAATGTCGGGCACTCAAGGGGGAACGGTCGCAAAAAGTACCGCCATGAAACCCGAAGATATTGGCTTTAGACTCGGCCCGCGAATTAATGCGATCGGCAGAATTGACGATCCGCAGATTATTATTAATTTGCTTACTACCGAAGATATGGGTGTCGCTTTAGCCCGAGCGATTCAATGCGAACAAGTCAATAAACTCCGCCAAGATATGTGCGCGCGGATCGAACAAGAAGCGATCGATCTCATCGAGCAGGGCAACTACAATATCGAGCAAAATCGCGTTTTAGTTATCGTCCATCCTGGCTGGCATCATGGCGTCATCGGCATCGTTGCCTCGCGCTTAGTCGAACGCTATGGGGTACCAGTATTTATCGGCACGAATGAAGACGAGCATCATATCAGAGGTTCGGCGCGAAGTATCCCCGAATTCAATGTGTTCGATGCCCTAAATTACTGTCACGATTTACTAGGTAAATATGGCGGACATCGGGCAGCAGGTGGGTTCTCGATGCCAACTGAGAACTTAGAGAAATTTCAACAGACTTTAAGTGAATTTGCTCACAAATGTCTAGAAGTCGAACATCTCAAGCATTTAGTCAAAATCGATGCCGAAGCCGATCTCGCGGCAATTAATATGTCATTGTACGAACAGATCGATGCGATTCATCCCTGTGGGATGGAAAATCCCGATCCGGTATTCTGGACGGCTAATGTGCGGGTCATCGAACAAAAAATTGTTGGCAAAGGACACCTCAAATTTACTGTCGATACGCCAGAATTTCCGAAAGGTATTAAAGCGATCGCGTGGCGATTTGGCGACTATTTCCCTTTGCCCAAATATTTAGATATTGCCTATAAACTCAAGGAAAATAACTGGAAAGATACACGCGCGATCGAGTTAGAAGTTGTCAGCGTTCGCTTACCAGTTGCTGCCCAAACTTATAAATTCAATTACCAAGAGCGCGACTATAATTGCAGCATGTCTCCAAACAAAGAACGGCTGACGATTATTAATACCCAGGGTCAGACTTTGGTAGTAAATAAGGGTCAAAAAGTAGGTGAGTTAATCGGTAAACAAGCGATCGAACCTATCGATATTACTAAGCCGTATTATTTTCAGTTAATTAAAACTGCGATGCAAGTCTTGCAGGTTAATTAAGTAATTCGACTATGTTACTGATTTGGAAGTAACAGCTAACGGCGATTTTGCTGCTTGGAGGCTGATAAATTGCCAGAAGAGATTGCTTTCCCAACCGGGAAATTGCATCAAACCCCAGCGCAGGGAATTGGGTGCGATCGCAAATAAGCGTACCATCGCTGCTAACAATTCTGGTGTCGATAGTGTGTCGGCCAAAAATCCCGACCATTGACTTTGGGGCAGACTGAAGAATGTATCCAAATGCTGTTTTAACAGCACCTCATCGAACCGCATTAACTTCTCTAAGCCGAACCGATAGAGATAGTACTTGCGCAGACGATCGGGATTCCAGAGCTGCCGCCATGCCGCACGAGCGATCGCGGCTGGCTCGGCTTGGGCATCTTGGAGGGCGGTGGCAATGGCGGCGGCTAAGCCCGGAGCGCGGCGCAGCAACGCCCCAACCAGATAGCCCGAAGCGGGGTGTACCATACTCGCTGCACCGCCAAAGGCCACCACAGGTTGATGGAGATCGGGCAGGGGTAACGTCATCGGAAAAATGCAGCGTTCCACCTCGTGGACGGCTGTTACCTTGATTCCGCGTGCGGCCAATCGCTGGTATAATCGTCGCTCTAGCAGCTCGAAACTTACTGGGGGTGCCATCGCCAGCGATGTCTCTTCAACAAAATAGACATCGTCGCCAAGATCCATCGCATATAAAAAGGTCGGCGGCTCATTGGCGCGTTCGGTGGCCGATAGATGCTCGCTGCGGAAATCCTGATGCACGAATTGTTGCGGATTGACAGGGGGTGTAGAAAAATGACCGACGATACCGTAGGCAGTTTGAAAGGCGATCGCGCCCCGATCCTTTTGTCGCTTGACAAACATCGGATCGTGGCCGCTGGCATCGATAACTACTCTGGCGCGGATGGTTTCACCCGTTGTAGTAGTGACGATCGAGCGTTCGCGATCGTGCTCGATATTTGTGGCCTTGCCTTGGTGCCATGCCACTCCCCCTGCTTCGCATTTGGCCAGCAGATGGTTTTGTAGCTTAACTTTATCAAGTAAACCATAGGCACGACGGTGATTGACTTCTCCTTTGCCGAAATAGGAGACACAATTTTCCCAACAGTGACCTAATAATTCCGTCAATCCCAGAGCTTCAAGTTCGTCGCGCCAGATGCCATAGGTATTCGGCCAGACTTGCCGCAACTGACTGGCAGTCAGTCCGCCGACTCTTACTCCTCGCTCGGCCAAAGCCGCCGCAATTATCGTCCCAGCGGGGCCAGACCCAATTACCAGTACATCAAAATCCAACATAGCAGCGTTCTTTGAATATAGCGTTCTTTTAGATATCGCCTAATCGAGCATGGATCCCCTGTACTCGTTGGCATAGCCTACCGTAGGTAATCGCATCTTAACACGCGATCGAATATCGATAACGCTCGATCGTTGGGGCGTCTCATCCAGCCATTGGCACAAGCAACGGTGGACTGAGTAACAAGATTCAGGCCACAACTGATGCCTTCGGTCTGATTTATCTTGCTGCTGTCATCTGCTTGAATTAGCTTTAATCGATCGCACACCCCAGATATCGCAGAGGTCTATGACCCGTGCGTTGGTGTCGCGTTGACTACCGCCCCGCATAGTACTAATAACCAATCCACCTCGATCGCCATCAGATACTATATTGTACTAAATAACTTCGATCCTTTTGCTCAAAACCCATGCACTTAATTTTGTACAGCAAAATCGGCTGCCACCTCTGCGAAGGTTTACAAGAAAAACTAGAGCAAATTACCGACCCACCCATCCACCTCGAAATCCGCGAAATCACCGCCAACCCCGATTGGTTCGATCGCTACCAGTACGAGATCCCTGTATTATGTTTACAAGTTGACGATACCGAACAACCTATCCCCCGCTTCTCCCCCCGCACCAGCATCCCCCAAGTGCAAAAAATCTTACAGCAATATTCGCAAAATGGGTAAAAATTAAACCCATCCCTCCCGTTTCGAGCATCTTCATCCACCATCCCTATGAAACTACGCGAACTCCTCACCCACAGCCAGATTAGCCTCCCCACCAATCACCCCAACCTCGACCTCGAAGTCACCGGCTTAAAAACCAACTCCCACGCCTGCACCCCTGGCGACCTCTTCATCGGGATGCCCGGAACGCGCGTCGATGGCGGTGAATTTTGGCAAGGCGCGATCGCCGCAGGTGCGATCGGAGCCGTAGTTTCCCCCGCCGCTGCTGCCGTCCATCCAGCCACTGCAGATGACTGCATCGCGATTGCTCCAGACATGACCGCCGCCTGTGCCGCCCTAGCTGGCACCTTTTACCATCATCCCGCCCGTACCCTCAAAATGGTCGGCGTCACGGGTACAAATGGTAAAACCACTACCACCCATATCATTGAATACCTCCTCGCCCAAGCCCATATTTCCACCGCCCTGCTCGGCACCCTCTACACCCGCTGGCAAGGCTACCAAAAAACCGCTACTCACACGACCCCCTTCGCCGTCGATCTCCAGCAGCAACTCGCTCAAGCCCTGACAGCAGGCAGTCAAGTTGCCTTAATGGAAGTCAGCTCCCACGCCTTAGATCAAGGGCGCGTTATGGGTTGCCCGTTTGAAGTTGGCGTATTTACCAACCTCACCCAGGATCACTTGGATTATCACCAGAATATGGAGAGCTATTTTCAAGCCAAAGCCCTCTTATTTAGTCCCGAATATCTGACCGGACGCGCGATCGTCAATCTCGATGATGAATACGGCAAACGCTTAATCGCCAAAGTTCCCGCCGAGCGAGTCTGGAGCTACAGTACCACCGACTCATCTGCTGACCTGTGGACGAGCGACTTGGCTTACAAACAGACTGGCGTTACCGGCAAACTCCATACCCCCCAAGGCGAAATCGGCTTCAGCTCCCCCCTAGTCGGCGACTACAACCTCGAAAACCTCTTAGCTGCGGTGGGGACATCATTACACCTGGGCATGAGCTTAGATGCGATCGTCGCCGCGATCGAGCATTTCCCTGGCGTTCCCGGACGGATGGAACGTGTCCAAGTTTCCCCCCAACAAGATATCACCGCGATCGTCGATTACGCCCATACCCCCGATAGTTTGGAAAGCTTGCTGACTGCGGCACGTCCGTTCATTCATGGTAAGGTAATTTGTGTATTCGGTTGTGGTGGCGATCGCGACCGCACCAAACGCCCCCAAATGGGCAAAATTGCCGCCGATCTCGCCGATGTGGTGGTAGTAACTTCGGATAATCCCCGCACCGAAGATCCCGCCCGCATCCTTCAGGATGTAACCGCCGGAATCGATCGACAGTCCGGTGTCGAAGTTATCGCCGATCGCGCTCAAGCGATCGCCCGCGCCATTGCCATGGCTGCACCTGGCGACGGCGTGCTGATTGCTGGCAAAGGACATGAAGATTATCAAATCCTCGGCACCGAAAAAATCCACTTCGACGATCGCGAACAAGCACGGATAGCTCTGAATAAAAAGTTTGGAGGTTAGGATCTAGGCTTTAGGCTTTAGGCT
>NZ_JANPGM010000717.1:0-2896 GCF_031423935.1 Chamaesiphon sp. VAR_69_metabat_338 | reverse complement strand
TCGCACCCGAGCTGTTCTTACTTGCTGCGATCGCTGGCGGCTGTTGTACTATTTGTATCCAGGCGATCGACAATTTATACATGCCAGTTGCCCAGCGCGCCCAAGTAAACGCTGCCCAGATTCCCGCTCGCATGATACTTCAGGGCTGTGTCGGGAGTTTATTGCTAGGAATTATCTTTTATCCATTTGCACGGGTAGATCCACGACCGTTCGGGTTTATAGTTGCTGGCTTTTATCTAATTGGCATCGTGAGTCCGATCCTCACAAAATCGATCGTCCTGCTAGGTTCCAAGTTACTCGATCGCCCCTAAATCGATATCGATCTTCCTGAGTTCGAGATCGTCACAACCGACTGGTGCTGAATTGACATAATCCTTATATTTTTATCGATCGATACATATGGTACAAAATTATTTGTGGCTAAAACTAACGGCAATTGCACTAACTATACCTTCGATCCAAACGATTGCTGTCGTTCGAGCTTCAGCTAACCCGATCTCGATCGTCCAAGTGACTAGTCGCGATCGACAAATAGCTCCGAGCGTCCAAACTAACTCATTAAAAGCCGAAGAATATTATCGATCGGCAGAACAAAAATATAAGAAGCAAGATTATCGAGGAGCTTTGGCCGATATCAATCGTGCGTTGCAAGTCAAGCCGGATTTTGCTGATGCACATCGCAGACGTGGCGTGCTCAAAGCCGAGCGGTTTCAGGATATACCAGGCGGACTAGCTGATATCAATCGAGCGATTCAGCTCGACCCTAAAAATGCCAAAGCTTGTTTCAATCGAGGTGTAATTAGAGCTATGCAAAAAGACTATCGGAGCGCGCTAGTTGATTTCGATCGCGCGATTCAACTCAAACCCAATCTCGCTGATGCTTATGACAATCGCGGAGTGGTTAAAGCTATCCAGCAAGATTACCGCAGCGCATTAGCTGATTTCAATCGGGCGATTCAAATCCAGCCAGATTTCAGTCGTCCTTATTATAATCGCGGTTTTTTGAAGCAAAACAACCTCCAAGATCCCAAAGGAGCCGTCACTGACTACGATCGCGCCATTCAATTTGACCCCAATTTTGTAGATGCTTATGTCAAGCGCGGCACTGTGAAGGCGGAAAATCTCCAAGATTTTAAGGGTGCATTGGCTGACTTCAATCGATCGATCCAACTCAATCCAAACTATCCGCTTGCTTATACCAATCGTGGCTTTCTGAAACAGATTGGTATTCAAGATCCCAAAGGAGCAATGGCTGACTATAATCGGGCAATTCAACTCGCTCCTAAAGATGCAATTACCTATCGAAATCGCGGGGCACTTAAAGTGAGCAAATTCCAGGATGTTCCAGGTGGGATGGCTGATTTTAATCGGGCGATCCAATTCGATCCTAATGAGGCACTGAGCTATAAAAATCGTGCCTTTGTAAAATATGAGATACTCAACGATCGATCTGGGGGCATTGCTGACATGGAGAAAGCGGCTAAACTACTTCAACAACAAGGCAATCGGCAAGGTGCTGGAGAGCTAAAGTCGGTACTTAAAAAGTGGCAAAAGGCAAAAAATACATCACCGATTATTTAACTCGCGTATATCGCTAGATCGCTCGGAGGCAGGGGGAATACTGATAATATCGAGATGATATTCAGTCTACCTAGCATCGATCGCCAGATCGATTACTTCTTCTATGCTCCGACCCCGATTAACAGCAGCCTGGAAAGCTCTGACTCAACGCAAATCCCTTCAACTGGTGACAATTGTGGGGATCGGGTTGGGAGTGGCGGGACTGGTAATTGGTGCCAAACAGTTGGGGTGGTGGGAGACAGGCGAGCTGGCGGCATACGATCGCAGCGTGCGGTGGCGACCCGCTTTGCCCAGAGATCCGCGCCTGCTCGTCGTGGCAATTAGCGAAGAAGATCTCAACCTCCAAAAAACATGGCCGCTACCGGATCGGACGATCGCTAGAGCGATTCAAAAACTCACGGATGCCAAAGCCAAAGTCATTGGCTTAGATGTGTTTCGCCCCAATCCCGTCCAGCCTGGAGCTGCCGAATTAGCCAAAATTTGGGACAGCAACGATCTGATTATTCCTGGCTGCCACCATCGCAATTTCAAAAATCCGGGGATTGGTGGGCCGCCAGGGATTCCCGCCGAACAACTGGGGTTTGTGGATCTGGTGGTCGATCGCGATGGCATCGTCCGGCGGGCGTTATTATTTATGGCTCGCGATCCTAAATCGCCATGTACGAGTGAAACTAGTTTCGCGCTGCAACTGGCACAAGAGTATCTAATCCGCAAACATCAGCTTGAAGGTAAGTTTGATTCAAACAATCAATTTAGCCTTGCTACAGCTCATTTTCCCTCTATTTCCAGCACGGATGGCGGGTACCAAACTGCCGAATCTGGCGGTTATCAGATCTTACTCAACTATCGATCGCCCAGTAGTGCGGCAACTACCAATAAACTGGGCGTAGCGAAGATCGTTACCATCTCCGATCTCCTCAATAATCGCGTCGATCCAAAATTAATTAAAGATCGGATCGTGTTAATCGGTTCGACTGCCAGTTCGCTTAAAGATGAATTTCTCACCCCCTATAGTGCTGGCAAAGCTGAAGATGCCACGATGCCAGGGGTGTTGGTACACGCCCAAATTGTCAGTCAAATTCTCAGTACCGTCCTCGATAAACAACCGCTGTGGTGGTTTCTGCCCGATTGGGTAGAAGGGGTGTGGATTGCTGGCTGGTGTCTGACAGGAAGTGGCTTGGCTTGGTACATTCGCCATCCGCTCAAATTGGTCGGCGCACTTGGTGGCACGATCGTTTTACTCATCGGTGGATTTGCGATCGCTTTTACCCATGCGGGCTGGATTCCCCTGGTGAGTCCGGTTGTCGGCTTAATT
>NZ_JANPGM010000716.1:0-3543 GCF_031423935.1 Chamaesiphon sp. VAR_69_metabat_338 | reverse complement strand
CGTTAGTAGTCAGAACGATCGGGACTAGTCAGGGAGAAGTTTCGGCTCTCGAGCCGTGTATCGATATTCTAGAGTATGGTAACTTTTTAAACTTTTATTAAATGAGTGTGAGAGTTACGCAAAATCGTACGCGAATTCAATGCTCTTCAATAAAATTTGGCCGGATTAGATATATATAACAGGAATAGATAATAGAGATAAAGCTGCGGCTGTCCCGCATTCTCTGTCCCGCATCTACTGTCAGTCCATGGGCATAGAGGGATAGGGGAGGGTCCATTCATAGAGGGATAGGGGTGTCCCGCCCATACAAATGAGTCAAGACAAGAGAGGGAGTCGGAACGTAAGCCGGGTTCTGTTATCTCTTGCGAGACGGCGGTTATCTATCTGGGTAGTTTGTTACCAAGTACCTCAAGCGGATCGTAACGGAACAGGGAAAAGACCAACCATCGTTCCTGCCTTGCTTCCAACCGGGGTTTACCGAGCCAGTACCTCTCGATACTGCTGGTGCGCTCTTACCGCACCTTTGCACCCTTACTGCTAGGGGTTAGGTGATAGGGACTAGGGGTTAGGGATATTTCTTCCCTATTCCCTATCCCCGTCTTGATTCGCTAAACCGTCGGGGAACCCGACGAGCGCGAATCGCTATTCCCTATTCCCTATTTGCAGCGGTATTTTTCTGTGGCACTATCCTCACGATCGCTCGCACTGGGCATTACCCAGCAAGTTTGGTCTTTCGGAAGCCCGGACTTTCCTCGAAATTCGACTAGCGAACTCGCAACCACCTCACCTACTCTCTCTCAATTACCCATTGTACATGGCGATCGAGTGTTTTATCGCCCTGAATCGCGGCGCGCTGACGATCTGAGAAATTTGTACCAGTCGAGATCGGCTGCGATGAATTTCGATCGTTACCAATCTGTGTGTGCGAGTAGTATATGTAACTGGTAATTTCGATCGTCCGCTGGGGCATACTGGCTTCTAGATGGTAAGATTTGTCGATCGATCTAATAAATTTTAGGAGCTGGGTTATGCAAGACGGAGCTGATGCAAGTAAAAAAAACGACAGCAGGGATTTGTGGGATTTTAATTGGTTCGCTGGGCATTCATAAATTCGTGCTCGGTTATAACACCGAAGGTGCGATTATGCTCGCAGTTAGTTTGCTTACTTGTGGCATCGCTAGCCCGATTATGGGCATTATCGGACTAATTGAAGGGATTACTTATCTCACCAAAACCGATCGCGAGTTCATCGATACTTATATAAGTGCTAAAAAAGGCTGGTTCTAACTCTGTGGTGAGATTATCTCGCGCAGCAAGGCTCGGACGTTATTACGGTTTAGGCATTTGTGCTACGCCGCTAATTGCTGCTTGTTTTTATGCAGCGGGATATCGAATTAATGCGATTTTTTGTCCGCTGCGACATTGGCTAGGATTTATTTGTCCCAGTTGTGGCATGACTCGATCGTTTGTCGCGATCGTCCGTGGCAATTGGCGACAAGCGATCGATTATCATTTGTTTGGGCCGTTATTATTTGGCTATTTTGGATTGATTTTTGCTCATTGGATTTGGGAGCTAAAATCTGGTTGTCATCACCAAGTTTTTTATATCAGGTGGCTGGCTCATCGGCGCAGTCAGATGGCGATCGCGATCGCTTTTTTTAGTTACTATCTGCTCCGCCTCAATTCCATTATTGTGACTACAGCTCTTTAGGAAATCGCATGGCAAAATTCAAGCCCAAATTGTTATTACTATTGCTGCCTGCGACTGCGAGCATGGGCTATTTCACTTTAGTATCGGGATCGGATGCCAATATTTTATCCAAAGAAATGATGATTATGGTGCCGCTCCAAGTCTTGGCTTTTGTCTACGTTTGGTATGTCAACCGTAAGTAGCCAATCAAAATTTCCCGATCGTTATTTCGCTCTTAACAAAACCGACTTCTCTAAGAAGTCGGTTTTATGCATTACTTAAGATTGTCAAAATACAAAAGATCTGTAGGTTGGGTTGAAGAATGAAACCCAACAACCCCAACTCTCCCAGAGAATCGAGCTAACATAAAAGTGGATACCAAAGAATTACAGGCAATGCGCCGATTACGTGTATTCTCCTATTTCCCACACTTATGGCAGAATTTATCAACCGAGGATTTGGACGCAAACGGGAATCCACGCGCAGCGAACGCATTCCCCCCGGACAATACGAAACTTCCGACTTTCCGGTACTGAGTGCAGGCCCCACGCCCCGCATTCCGCTCTCGGACTGGACTTTTGAACTGAGTGGATCGATCGAGTCTCCCGTGCAATGGACGTGGGAGCAGTTTAATGCGTTGCCGCAGCAATCTTTCAAACATGATATTCACTGCGTGACCAAGTGGTCGAAACTGGATACGAACTGGGAAGGTGTCAGCATCGACACGCTGCTAGATAGCGTCACACTTAAGCCCGAAGCCCAGTATGTAATGGCTTATTCCTACGGCAATTACACGACTAACCTGCCGTTAGCAGACCTGCGGAACGGCCAAGCCTTCGTCGGCACGCGCTTCGAGGGGCAGCCATTAGCCCCCGAACATGGCGGCCCCGCGCGACTGGTGGTGCCGCACCTGTATTTTTGGAAAAGTGCGAAGTGGATTCGCGGTTTTCGCTTTATGGCTGCCGACGAGCCGGGATTCTGGGAAGAAAATGGCTATAGTATGTACGGCGACCCGTGGCAGGAACAACGCTATCGATCGGATGATTGAGTCCCTCCCAACCTCATGGAAAAGTTTCAGTGGCAGATTGCCCGTGTCAAAAAGATCGTCAAAGAGACGCCCAGCGTCAAGACATTTATACTGCAACTGCCCCAGTGGCAGCCGCATCTAGCCGGACAACACTACGATATCCGGCTGACGGCTGAAGATGGCTACCAAGCGCAGCGCAGCTATTCGATCGCCTCTCCGCCAGAACAAATTGGCGAAATCGCCTTGACGGTGGAGTTAATTGAGGATGGGGAAGTATCGGCTTATCTGCACGCCGGTGTGGCCGTCGGCGACCCGCTGGAAGTACGCGGCCCTATCGGCGGGTATTTCGTATGGGGGCAGGATCTGGTAAATCTCCCGCTGCTGCTCGTGGCTGGGGGTTCGGGCATCGTCCCGCTGATGGCAATGCTGCGGCACAGAGCCGCCATTGGAGCGACCAATCCCACAGCCTTGCTATTTAGCGTGCGGACGTCAGCAGAGGCGATTTATCGTCAGGAATTGGAGCAACTAGCCCAATCGCAACTCAATCCCTTCGACCTACACTTTACGTTCACGCGGCAACCACCGCCCGACTGGACGGGATATCGGCGGCGCATCGACACAGCAATGCTGACTGATGTCTTAAACCACTTTACAGTGCCACCGCAGTGCTTTGTGTGCGGGCCGAGTCAACTGGTGGAGCAGGTTGCAAACACTCTAGTCGATCTCGGTCTGCCAGCGGAGACGATTCGCACAGAGCGGTTTGGTGCGACCTAATCCGATCGCGTTCGCGGTCTTGACGACTTACACCACTTCCCCGCAATTGTGA
>NZ_JANPGM010000715.1:0-7555 GCF_031423935.1 Chamaesiphon sp. VAR_69_metabat_338 | reverse complement strand
CATCGTCAATTTTCTGTTCAATATTCTTCACGTTAATGAATATTTAGCGAAATTAATTGCGATCGCCATCATCACGTTCTGGAATTTTTGGTTTAATTTGAAACTGAGTTGGCGAGTTACGGATGTGGATAAATAAGCGGGGAGCGAGGAGCGGGGAGATCCCATCCAACTTAGGTGCTACTTTTTGCTGGTAACTCGCCGTTTGCGCGCAATGACTCGATCGATTGCTTCTTGCCAGATCCCCATCACTCGTTCTACGCCAAATCGATCGAGGACTTGGGGCGCAGCTTGGGCTAATTGCTGGCGTTTAACTGGATCGGACATCAAGGCTTCCAATCCTGCTGATAGTGCATCGATATCTTCGGTTTTTACCAAAACTCCATTGACCCCATCTTCAATAATGTCGCGAGGGCCGCTCAGGCAGTCAGCCGCCAGCACGGGCAAACCACAAGCCATCGCCTCGCACAAGGCCATCGGAAAGCCCTCAAAGCGCGACGGCATCACGAATAAATCGGCTTGATGCAGATATTCTGGGACATTGGTGACTAAACCGGGCAGGTGGACGCGATCGATTAATTGTAACTGCGAGCGTAATGCTTCTAATTCCGCTCGCATTGGCCCTTCGCCGAGGATGACGATCTGCCAGTCGGGGTATTTGGCGTGGATGCGAGCGAAGGCTTGGAGTAAGAGATCGAAACCTTTTTGCGGATGGAGTCTGCCGATAGCGATGAGACTGGGTTTAGCAACTAATTGCGCCGTTGCTACTGCTGGCGGGGGTGTCGTCACCGGATTGGGCATGACGATCGTCCGATAACCCCGTGCGGCTGGATAAAATGGCAGCGCATTTTGAGTCAAAACAGTAACTAAATCGGCATAGCGATAAGTGACCTTCATAATAAATTGCCAAATTTTATTGGCATCATTAGATCCAGGATAGATATGCTCGCTGACAATCGTCGGAATCTGTGTCTGGAGACAGGCGAGGATCGTATACACATTCACCGCATTCATGAAACTGATGACTACATCCGGCTGACTGGCTAGGATCTCTCGTCTCAACACTTTTACCCGCTGCCAGGTATTGCCCAGAGCCGCGATCGCATTGGCCGAATCACCAGCAATATCTAGCGATTTGAGCTTAATGCGCGGATCTAACGGATAAAATGATGGCTTGGTGGGGGCGACGAGCATAATCAAAGTTATCTCCCAACCCTGAGCGACCCAGTAGTTGGCCACGATCGACATCACCCGTTCGGCACCGCCACCGCTGAGTCCATAAATAACTAAAGTAACTTTCATGAGGCGTAATTACCATCGTAGTTAAATGCGAACGATTCGATCTGGCGATCTCTGGTTGCTCGTTTGCTCACGATTATTCTAACAGCTTACCGATCTTTCAAAATTAGTTTTCAGATTTGCAGCGGTAAAAAAGTAGCACACTTAATCTACCAACGCACAATATTATGGTTAAACATCTAAACATCGCTCTGCTTATTGAGTGTTTTTCTCAATATCTAGATCTGAATAATTCGATCGAACACCTGGAACTACATAGCCCAATTATCGAGAATCTACACAAGCAGTATAACGATCGTCATTCGAGATAATAAAGTCGATATGATGCATACCGATCCGATTGTGTGACATAGTTCCTAACTTGAATAGATATGCCCGCTCGGTTTGAATTGGCGATTCTAGGTAATCATCTATGGTTAATTTTTCGATTTCAATTGCGCGTACGTTATATCCATAAGTAACTGTACAATCTTGAGCAAACCGGAAGAGTCGATTTTCGATCTGCTGGATGCGGCCTGCGGGTCTAGAAACCTCCAAACTGTCGCTGACAATTGGACTTTGGGGATGTTCGTACCAATCACCGTCTGGTCGATCGGCAGAGTATAGTCTTAAGGTATTGCAAGCTGCTCCCTCTGTGGGTTCGACCCCGACAAATAGCCACCATCGCCCGTTAAAGTTCACAATTGATGCATCGACGAACCGACTGCCAACTAAAATTTCGGTGACGAATTCCCACCGATCTGGAAATCTGCTGGCTCGATATAGTCTCACTGAATTTGCTTCACATGATTCGGGAATCATGTACCAGTTAGCTTCAAATTGAAATACATAGGGATAGGAAAGATGAAATTTTTCCGATAAAATAATTTGCTGATATTGCCAATGATAACCATCCTGACTGCGAGCAAAAGCAATTTCACCTTTCTGTTGTCGATGATTGAAAATTTCAAAAAACAAGAACCAATTATCTAGCTCGCGGACGAGGAAAGGATCGGCGACAAAAGATGTTAACGCATCGGTGACATCTTTCCTACCGATCGCTGGATTGACGATCGTTGTTGCTGGCAACAATCCAGTCAGCTCTTTGCCCTCATAAATAGAGATCGACCAATTTGATTGCCGATCGATCCACAGTAATCGATTTGCTAATTGAATGGGTAAGTAACAGACTAGATAATTGTAAACAGCGACAATCCGAGATTTAATTTTTGATAAGCGCATTTAATCGATCGATAACATGATGGTGAGCAGCAATGCGAGGACGACGATACTGGCGATCGTAGATCGATTTGTCGATCGCCTCTGTCCACAGCTGGGCAATCCGTTCTAGTCCAAATCGATCGAGGACTTGGGGGGCATTTTGAGCTAGGTATTGACGTTTAGCCGGATCGGACATCAAGGCATCCAAACCTGCTGCCAGCGCATCAACATCTTCTGGCGGTACCAAGATGCCATTAACCCCATCCTCAATAATATCGCGGGGGCCGCTCAAACAGTCGGCAGCCAGCACGGGCACACCACAAGCCATCGCCTCGCACAAAGCCATGGGAAAACCTTCGACGCGAGAAGGCAGCACGAATAAATCGGCTTGATACAGGTAATCCGGTACATTTTGGACGGCACCAGGCAGGTGTACGCAATCTGTCAATTGTAGTTGCGATCGTAAATCTTCTAATTCCGCTCGGATGGCACCCTCACCGAGAATCGTTAACTGCCAATCGGGGTAGCGATCGCGAATTTGATGGAAAGCTCTGAGCAACAGATCGAAACCTTTGCGCGGATCGAGTCTGCCGACTGCGATTAAGCTATGTACGGGTAATAATCGCGGCGTCGGGACTGCTGGTGGTGGACTGAGGACGGGATTGGGCAGGACAATCGTCCGATACCCTTGGGTTGCGGGGTAGAACGGTACGGCATTCTGAGTGAGGACGGCAATCCGATCGGCATAGCGATAAAACCATTTCATCAGGAGTTGCCAGATTTTGTTGGCATCTGTAGCTCCAGGATAAGTATGCTCGCCAACAATGGTCGGAATATCTAAATTCCAGCCAGCCAGAATCGCATAGACATTCACCGCAGTCATAAAACTAATGACGACATCAGGTTTGTCGGCGATAATTTCCCGTCGCAAGCGCATTACCCGCTGCCAAGTATGATAGATGGCCGTGAGCCAATTGGCTGAGCTTTTTGCCAGTCCTAGCGATTTGAGCTGGATGCGCGGATCTAGTGGATAAAAACACGATTGAGTAGCATCGACTAACATCATCAAAGTTACTTCCCATCCCCGTTCGACCCAGTAGTTAGCCAAAATTGACATCACACGTTCGGCACCACCACCGCTGAGTCCATAAATAACTAAAGTAACTTTCATTAATCCTAATACTGCCAATGATGATGTCTGGGCGAGCTAGTAAATTGATTGTAGACAACTACCGATGAAAATCTATGTGATAAAATATACCCAAAATCACGATCGAGTAATTTGGCTCAACCTGCTGGTGAGTCTGCTTCGAGGCTAAAATCTACCCCTACTTATAGTACCCAAAAGTTACAGATCGATCGCGCTGACGATCGCCAAATTACCGCGCGGCGATCGAATTCGATCGCCGCGCCAAATCTGACACCATCACCATCCAGATCGGATCTCACTGCCGTCTATTTTGCCAATCGCACCGTTCTCCGGAGCGAGTTAAATCCGGTTTTGGCTTCCCACGTTTGTTCGTTCGCCAAGCGAATCGCGTACTCTGGCCGGTTGGCTAGCTTGGGCATCGGATCGGGGAGCTGCAACAACAGTTCGTAGACTCCAGGCTGGGCAGTTCGCGGCACTTTAGCGCGCACATCGACCGAAATTTCCCCAACTTGTGGCAGCCAGAAGCGCGGATCGTGAGTTTTACTCAGCGATTTGAGGATCGGGAGGCGATAGGTTTTTCCAGTTTGCTGATGGCGCAAAATTAATTCTAAGCCTCGCGGGTTATAGGGACTGGCATAACCGACATTTTTGATGACGAAATTACCACTTAACTCGCGGGCGGATGATACTTGGGCGGGGAAACTCGATCGTACTAATTGCAAGCGATAGCCCAAATTTTTGGTAATGCGATCGTAACAGCCTTCTTGCCGCCAGCGATCGAGTTCGGGCTTGTAGAAAGTGACATTTAGATAACTCCAATGATATCTGGCTAAATCGGCCTCTGCTGTCGGACAATCACTGCGGCGTTCGGCGAGCGTAACATCACAAGTTTCCCCACCAACCGCCACAAATGGCGTAAATTTGCTAGTGTAATTTTTAAGTGCGGCTAAATCGGGTTTATAAGTCCCAGCATCAGATTGATTGGCTAAAAAGCAGTCATTATGAAAGCCGACACGCGCTTGACGATTGCCCCGAAAGGCATCGGCAAGCGTCAGCGATTGGGGATAGTTATTCCTAATATCGCCAGGATAACGAAGCTGAACCATTCGACTGGTGGGTGTCGCCGCTAGCAGTGCTGCTAAAATTTTGGCTTTGGGTTGCGGTTGTGCGAGTCCATTGCCAGAACCATGCCACTCTCCCCACGCACCGATAAAACCCGCTTGCACGACCGCGATCGCATCGGCATTTTGCTGGAGAATAGGCTTGAGCTGAGTGATGTGAGCGATCGTCAAACCGAGACTAGCATCTGGAGCTTTCTCAAGGTCGTCGTTGCCAGTAGGAAAGTTATAAGCAAATCGGATGACAACTTTAATTCCGGCTGCCCGCACTAGTTGAAATTGACGATTTAACTGGGCTAAAAATGCTGGGGGTAGCGGTCGATCGCGATATTCATCCAAGCGAATATAGGCTCTGGATAAGCTATAACCATTGCGGCGAGCATCACTAAAATCTCGACCGCTCATCAATTCAATATTATTATGAAATCCCCGTTCTGGATTGAGAAATTCAGCTGTAGTTGGCTCATAAGTAACGATCGACTGGGAATTGACAGCCGGTCTACTCTTGGTCAGCCGCAGATCGGCACTTGGCCGGACATCGGGATTTTCCTTGGAAGATAAAGCGATCTCAGAATTACGCATACAACCGAGCAGTATCGTTGACATACAGCCGATCGTCCACAGACAAGAAGTATAGCGGTTCATGTTCGGTAATTACTTTTAATGTATGGCAGTTCGCTGGTTGGGCTGCCGAACGAATGCACGAGCGACTAGTTATAACTCTTCAGCAAGTACTAAGGCTGAGCTGAATATTGCGTAGTGCTTAGCATTTATGGTACTGTCTTATACTGATTCTGACTATACCCGCTGTCGAGTTGCCTCAAAGTTTTACCTTAATTTAAATGATAAGGTTTCGCCCATGATTGCTTCCTATGCCGACTATTTAGCTTATTTGGAAGCAGATCGGATTGCGATGGGTCGTTCGCGCCAGCCGCCGCGACTGTTAATTCAAGATCCGACTTGGTATTATCAACGCCTATTGCGCAAGCATGAACTTTATACCAACTGTCGTAAATCAATCTGGTGGTTGCCGTTACGCAAGTGGGTGATGTATCGCTATCTTTCGGTTTCACTGCTGGTCGGATTTCAGATTCCGCCGAATACGATCGGGCCAGGATTGGATCTGGTGCATACTGGCGATATCCTCGTCAATGATACAGTCCGCATCGGCAGCAATCTCCGGATGAACATCGGCGTGACGATCGGCAAGGGGCCACAGATCGGCTCCCATGTAACGATCGAGCCTGGTGCCAAAATATTTGGCGAGATTACGATCGCCGACTGGACTCATATTGGAGCCAATGCTGTCTTAAATAAGTCTGTTACGGAGCCAGGGATGGTGGTCGTCGGCGTGCCAGCGCGGATCGTGAAGCCGAACCCGCTCTATCCCGGGCATTAATTAGGGTTGGGCTGGGAGTACTCCCAGCGACCTGCTACTGTTGACGTGGCAGCAACTGCCGTGGCCGCATTGACATCCTCCACATCGCCAAATCGTTGACCTTTGGTCTACCGGAGGTAATCGCCAAACAGTGCCGACGTTAGTTTCGCGATCGAATCGGGCATGATGAGTTTATCCGTTCGATTGCCACAATATTCGCATTTATCTCAATGCTAGTAATTCATAGCGGCGATGCCAGCCAAAATCGAGCTGTGCAGGTATACTCAATTACGCTGAGATCGAGCTACTTATATTCCCCAGCTCTACAACATCTAGCTCACAACCCTTTTGATTAGATAGTTTAGCTGATGTTAGCCGCACAATAGATCGGCTAAGATCGCAGAGGATAGCACATCCCACACCGCCTAAATTAATTTCAACTATTTCTGAGGTCGGCTATTCTTCTGATTAAAATTACCAGTTCATCATCTCGGTCAACCAAGATTTTTAGCAGAAGACGCGATCGAATTAATTATTTATAGATACTATGTCAGCCAAGTTAATCGAACAATTTGCCGAACCGAGAAACAAGACGAGAATCTTCTTAGATCGGTATCAGTATGTTTTATCAATTATTACTGCTTTTTTGTTCTTTTCTGATTTTCCGGACTGGGTGCTAGCAGCACCGATCGTCCCGATCAATCCCTTGAGCTGGATTATGGTATTTGCAGTGTTAGCGTTACCTTTTTACAAAAAATTAGCTAATCTTCCTAAGCCATTAATTATCTGGATGTTATTTTACATCGGTATTTCGATCCTGTCCTTGATGACAGTTAGTGCTGACGAAATATCATTTACAGATTTTCGCTCTAAAGTTTTATCCGTATTATTTATCGCGCTGATGTATGTCATCTTTCAGCAGCGATCGGTAAATCAAGTCAAATGTACGATCTTATTTGTCTTATTCATGAGTGTCTGCAATAACATCCTGGAGTTATTAAGCCCCAGAATGTTTTCAGAGTTAAACGTCGGTCGTCCTGCCGGATTTTATATCGATCCCAATAAAACTGGTTGCGCGTTGATGCTGATGATGTTGCTCGGTGTCACGATCGTCAAAAAGCCCTATCGCTGGATTATTTTACTCGTCGCTGCAGTCGGGATTCTGGCGACATTTTCTAGAGGAGCGATTATCGGTTGGTTGATTTGCACGCTCTTACTCATCATCGGTCGCGTCGTGTGCGACAATCGGCGCAAAGTCATCGCCCCGATTGCGATCTTTGTCGTCCTGTTGGTATCGCTCAATCCGCTTCAGGCATTGACCGACTATTTTAAAGGCGACCCAACTGGGGCTAACTGGGATATTGTCAATCGCCTAGAAGAGTTTCAAAACCCCTCGCTCAAGGAAGATTCAGC
>NZ_JANPGM010000714.1:0-2736 GCF_031423935.1 Chamaesiphon sp. VAR_69_metabat_338 | reverse complement strand
AATTTTACTTTCGGTTTCACCAGTGAGGACTAAATCTCGATCGCGCGTCACGCGATGACTCTTAAGTGTCGATAACAATTCAACAGCTTCTAAGAGATTTGATTTACCTTGAGCATTATCGCCCAATAAAATTGTTTTAGGCGCAGAAAAGATCACTTCCTGTTCCCGATAGTTCCGAAAATGACGCAGATGGAGACGATTCAAATACACGAGCTAGGGGATAGAGAATAGGGAATATTTGCAAGCATGTAGGGTGTGTTATCGCGAAGCGTAACACACCTAGTTAGTTCTTAACCAATCGCGGAAATTGTTTGCATAGAGCGGTAAATAATGGTGATGGTTTGCTATCTTGTAAGCGATCGCCTTGTTGCCAGTTAAAGCGATTCCATAAGAAGGGAGCCTCATATTCGGCAGCTAACCATAATAACTTTTTAGCTCTAGTAATTGCTACATATAATAAGCGTAAATCCTCACCCTGCTTGAGATAATTTGCTAGTTTCCATGCTGCTTGTTCGGAGGGAATCGATTGCTGGTGTAAGTGAGCGCGAATCTTGGCACGGGCGACTTCTGAGAGTGTAAAATCTCCTAAGAATTTAGCACCTTGGGGCGTCCATAATTGACCGGGAATCCGATCGCTCAAAAAGGGAATAAATACATAATCCCAATCTAATCCCTTGGCTTTGTGCATGGTAATAATCGTCACCTGTCCGGATGCCGTATAGCGGGATTCCGAGCCATCGTCAATATTCTCAAAGCCCTCGGTCGTGACGATATCTTGTAAGACTTCCATCGTGGCATAAATCGAAGTCCGTCCGTAGGTTTGCATGGCAATGCGATCGGCTAATTTTTCCGCAGTCGCTAGTTCGCTAGCTTGATAGTTCAATCGATCGCCAAAATAGCTAATCAGTTGATAATGGGGTAACAGCAGGCGCGCGCGCAATAATTCACAGCAAATTTCGCGCGCTCTTAAAACTGTTTCTGTCTGGGGAGTTTCTAAAATACTCGGATATAAAAACTGTTCGGGAAAGACCGCGAGGGCGTCGATATCTTGCGCCTCAATAAGTTTGCGATCGAGTAAAACTTTGAGAACTGCTTTGAGATAATCTGGTGAATGGGGACGCGTGATAAACTGCAACAAAGTCAGCATTTCACCAGGGATCTTCGAGGTGCGATCTCCTTCACCAGCTTCATAAAGCTTGATTTCTGGATGCAAGCGGTGCCAGTCTGACAGCCTGTCAAAAATAAATTTCGCTTGTCGGTTTTCGCGGACTAAAATTGCCGCATTAGCCGTTGGATTGGCTTTATATAATGTCGTTAACCGCTGCTCGATCGCCTGTACCGAAGCATAGACATCGTGGGGTGTATGTAATTCTACCCCGCCATCTTGCGCGATCGGATTGGGCTGGGCATCACCAGGGGATACCGGACGAATTGTTTGCAGCCAGAACACAGATTCAGGTGTTGACAGATGCTCGGTAAATTCGTCTGTTTCGATAGGTGCGGGTGGTTGGAGATAGCGATTCCCCCAATCGAGGACAAAATTAGCCGCATCCATGACGGCTGGCGTACTGCGTCCGGCTTGCTCCATTTTTTCTAGTCGCGAAGTGCCTCTGGAGACAAGCTCGCTGCACTCCTGACAAAATTCCCGAAAGTAGCGCGGATCTGCGGGTGTAAATGTCGAGTTGATCGCCTGATTGGGATCGCCAACGCGAATCAGATTGGGTTGTAAATCCGGTCGATTGGGAATGCCTGCCAATTGTCGTAATAGTTGCTCCTGCAAAGGGCTGGAATCTTGTGCTTCATCTTCAAATACGGCATAGACTTGTTGCTGCCACAGTTGGCGCGCGCTAGGGTCGCGCATCACCCGCAAGGCTCCCACGATCATCTCATCATAGTCCGAGTACCCTTTTGTTACCAGCAGCTCTTGATAAGCCTCATAGAGTCCTGCCCCGATACTCAAAATATCATAGCGATCTGGGTATAACTTGGCAATCTGCCACAGTTCCGCTGGCGATAAACCCGAACTTTTGGCTTCGCGGACGGCAGTAAAAGCCAAACCTGGTAAAATTTCCGTCCGCAGTACCGATTGCCGCCGCAATCGCTCGGTTTCTTCCCCATCGAAACTTTCGCCTTCGAGCAAGTTGCGATAACTATTAGGGTAACGACTCAACCAATTTTGGACAGTATCCTCAATTAATTGATGATTGCTCGATGGCATCACTAGCGTCCGTTCGGCTAAATCGAGCTGAGATAAATCGGGATGCTTGCTAGCGATACTCAGTGCCAAACTATGAATAGTATTGACGCTATAACCGATCGGTGGCAAACCCAATTCCTTGAGACAGCTTTTAATTTTATCCTTAATATTTGCCGCCGCCGATCGCGTAAGCGTGACAATTACCAGTTGATGGCGTTGGTGCAACTTTTCGCGCGCGATTGTAATTGCCGCCGCAACCGCCATGCTATGGGATTTTCCGGCTCCTGGCACTGCCGATACCGCCAACAATCCTCCCTGCCAGTCTGCCAAAGTTCGCTGTCCGCTGCGCAATCCCTGCCGCCAACCAGCAATGGTTTCAGCTTGGGATCTGGTAATATTGTCCGATCGATCGGCAGTTAGCATGGAAATAGTAGAGCGAATGACTTGAACCCCTGGTTAACAATTTAACAGTATTCGCGAATCTGCAAGCAGAATCGATCGATCGACACCCAGAGAATGCCTACGACTGAAGTCGTGGC
>NZ_JANPGM010000713.1:0-6405 GCF_031423935.1 Chamaesiphon sp. VAR_69_metabat_338 | reverse complement strand
CCGTCTAGCGCGATCAGATTAGCTACAATTACCGCCACGCCGACAGCCACAATTTCAAATGGATTGAAGTTTAGATCCATCGGTTGACCGATCGCATAACCGACTAATACCAGTAAGGGTGCCATCAAAAGTGCAACTAATAAACTCGAACCCATCGCGACCGAGACAGATAAATCCATATTGTTTTTGAGGGCAACGCCGATTGCGGTGACGTATTCTGCTGCCCCACCAACTAATGGCAATAGAATTACTCCCGTAAATAAAGGCGTTAATCCCAATCCTTTGGTGGCTGATTCGACGACACCGACAAACATCTCTGACTCATAAGCAACAGCCAGCGTAGATACAATCAGAATCCCCAGCCACAGCCGTAAATCTGGCTTGTGGCGGGTTGTTTCCATATCCAAATCTACCAAGCTGACATCATACAAATAGCTGTGAGTTTTAAGCGAAAAGATTAAAGTCATTGCGTAAACGACAATCAAGATAATTGCTACGGCGATCGAGAGTTTTTCGATCGCAAATGCATCGGACTTATTTGCCGAATAAAATGCCATCGTTGGCAATAGAATTGCAATTACTGCGAGCGTCATCGAAGAACCATTGACTTGGGCGACGATCGGTTTGAATTCCTGCTCTTTGTATTTCAAGCCACCTAAAAACATCGACAACCCCATTGCCAAAAGCAGATTGCTAATAATCGTTCCCGTAATACTGGCTTTGACAATATCGAGTAGACCAGCTTTGAGTGCGACTAAACTAATAATCAACTCTGTAGCGTTACCAAATACGGCATTTAGCAGCCCACCTACAGCCGGCCCAGTGATAATGGCTAGTTCTTCGGTGGCGGTGCTCAACCAAATGGCTAGCGGCACGATCGCCAACGCTGAGGTGATAAAGACAACTAGATCCCCCCAGTGCAGATATTCCGCAGCGATCGAAATGGGGATAAAGACGAGCAAACCGATCGAGAAGAGTTTTTTGATCGACATGAAAAAGGTTGGGGGTAGGGAAGGGGAGCAAGGAGCGGGGAGCGACCCAAATCGCGCTGAGGTTCCCTCAGCGTGCGTTTGGGTCAAGACAGCGGGGAGCGGAGAGCTAGAGTTTAGAGATCATTTTTTCATACTATCGTTTCATCTTCATCTCCCCGCTCCTCGCTCCCCGCTGTCTTGTCTCACCTCCATCGCCTGTGAAACCCGACCGGAGTGAGCCGCTCCCCGCTGATATCGCAATGCAAATTAAAGACCGAATACCAAACATCGACATAATATGCCAAAATTTGTAACAGGATATTAATAATTGCCTACTATTAAAAATTAAGTTTATGAGCGATCTAGAACGAGATAGTGCTAGTAGCCCAGCCGATCTGGCACCTACAACGGACTCACAACCCGCAGTTGTGGCGGGCACCACCGACGACGATCGATTTGAATGTCGTGCCTGTGGCTACGTTTACAATCCCGACAAAGGCGACCCCCAGCATAAAATTATCGCGGGTACACCATTTACCGCATTACCAATTACTTGGAAATGTCCCACCTGTGGTGCGAAAAAAGCCGTATTTACCAATGTTGGTACTACAGCCAGCTATGGATTCAAAGAAAATCAGAGCTATGGATTTGGGGTCAATACGATGAGTCCCGGCCAAAAAAGCCTCCTGATCTATGGTGGACTCGCACTAGGGATCGTGATTTTCCTGAGTCTATACACATTAAATTAATTAATAATTCTCGTCTCGACTAATGAACCTGCTCAAACGAATTTTCAAACAAACTGCTACTATTCTAGCGATCGGCCTCTTGTGTGTCAGTTGCAGTCATATTACGCCCCTGGCAACTAGTCCTTGGAAGTCAATCCAATTACCGACCGAATCCAACATTCAAGACTTAACCTTTACTGGCAATCCCCAGCATGGCTGGGTTGTCGGCAGTGAGGCGGCGATTTTGGAGACTAACGACGGTGGTAAAACTTGGGAAAATCGCAAACTCGAACTCGATAGCGATAAGTATCGCTTTACTTCAATTAGTTTTGCTGGCGATGAAGGCTGGATTGTGGGCGAACCTGCAATTTTGTTGCACACCAGAGATACTGGCAAAACTTGGGAAAGACTTGCCCTCAGTGACAAGTTACCAGGCATCCCGGCAACTATTACCGCATTGAGTAAAGACTCCGCCGAAATGACCACCGATATTGGGGCGATTTATGCGACCAAAGATGCTGGTAAGAACTGGAAAGCTCTAGTTAGTGGCGCAGTAGGTGTGTTCCGCACGATTTCGCGATCGCCAGAAGGTAAATATATTGCCGTTTCTGCCAAAGGTAATTTCTACTCGATCTGGTCGCCCGGACAAGATTCTTGGGAACCCCACAACCGCAACAGTTCGCGCCGCGTGTCAAACATGGGCTTTGCTAACGATGGGCGGTTATGGATGCTCGCACGGGGCGGACAACTCCAATTTAGCGATCCAGCCACCCCAGATAAGTGGGAAAATGAAGTCTTCCCCGGACAGAAAACCAATCTCGGTCTGTTAGATCTGGCTTATCGAACTCCAGCCGAAGTGTGGGTTTCTGGTGGTAGTGGCGATCTGCTCGTCAGTAACGATGATGGCAAGACTTGGCTCAAGGACGCGGCGGTAGAAGAAGTACCATCGAATCTGTATAAGATTTTGTTCTTTAGTGCCGATCGTGGTTTTATTATCGGTCAACGGGGTATCCTACTTGAGTATCAAGGAGTGGCTTAGGTTTTAGGCTTTAGGCTGCGGGTTTTTGCACCTCAGACCCAATCCCTAAAACCCAAAGCCTAATTTCTCATTTAGGGATAACATTTCTTCAATATTATGAGTTAAACTCGATCGAGTAAAGATATTTAAAATTGGGAGCATAGCA
Source organism: Chamaesiphon sp. VAR_69_metabat_338 (assembly GCF_031423935.1). Classification (NCBI taxonomy): domain Bacteria; kingdom Bacillati; phylum Cyanobacteriota; class Cyanophyceae; order Gomontiellales; family Chamaesiphonaceae; genus Chamaesiphon; species Chamaesiphon sp. VAR_69_metabat_338. The sequence goes on along the minus strand of NZ_JANPGM010000713.1, from coordinate 3,522 downwards.
ATTATGGCAGGCGGAACGACTGGAGAACGTCCCTTCTCAGACATCGTGACCAGTATTCGGTATTGGATCATTCACAGCATCACCATCCCAGCATTGTTTGTCGCTGGCTGGTTGTTTGTTAGCACTGGCTTAGCCTACGATGCTTTTGGGACTCCTCGTCCGAATGAGTATTTCACTCAGACTCGTCAAGAGTTACCAATCGTCTCCGATCGCTTTGAGTCGAAACAGCAACTCGATAAATTTGTCCAAAAGAAATAGCCCAACTCGATCGATTTGAATTGAATTAAAACATTTAAATCGAACTGTTGTGCCGATCGATTCATCAAGGTCTATCTCTAAAATATCGAATTAATTTCCTGTAAATTTAGGAGCAAAACTAATGACTAGTAGTGGCGGCAATCAGCCTATTTCATATCCAATTTTCACAGTCAGATGGGTAGCTGTTCATACTTTGGGCGTGCCAACTGTGTTCTTTATCGGCGCGATCGCGGCGATGCAATTTATTCAAAGATAGGATTTTAAAGTAATTATGGAACGTACTCCAAATCCCAATGGCCAACCAGTAGAACTCAACCGAGCTTCCCTGTTTTTGGGCTTATTGATGATATTTACGCTCGGAATTTTGTTTACTAGTTATTTCTTTAACTAACCGGTTTTAATTGGATTACTGTTGGGATACTTATCAAAGGAAAAAAACTATGTCTGAGCCAGGAAGAATTCCCTTGTGGCTGGTAGCGACTGTTGCTGGTATGGGTGTAATTGTAGTAGTAAGTCTATTCTTTTATGGTTCCTACGCTGGACTAGGATCGTCGATGTAAGCCAAATTGCGGTAGTTAAACCCCAGATTTGCTGCCGTTATTGCAGCAAAAAGCTGGACTAGTCCGGCTTTTTGTTGGCTTGGTACTTAGATCGAGTCGCGATCGACGTACATGAATAAAAATGCCATGGCAATCGCGGGGAATACCAAACCTACAGTCGGCACGAGAATTGACGGAAGAAATGAAGCTGCCATAACTATTTAGTCCTGAGTGGATGGATTTCACTTCTCATCTTATCTGAATTGGTCGGCTAAAAAGGCTCACAAATATTTGATAAAAGTTTGTAAATCTTCATGTGGGGAGCGGGGAGCGATACCAAACCTGTTTGAAAAGACTCCTGCTTGCGTAACCCCTTCGCCCTCACCCCGCCAGATCCTTCGGCTCTGGCTCCCCTCTCCCAAGCTTGGGAGAGGGGTAAGGATAACGCACCAAAACATCGGCGATCGAATTGCCATTATCGATCGATCAATCAACAACAATTTCTAAATTGGGATAATCGCGCACCGCTGACGCTCGATCGAACGCAGGGCTGGCAAAATCGATCTCTAGGTCGCCAGTGATATCTCGATCGAATGGCTGGGAAGGAGATAATGGCTCGGTGCCGATCGTCTCCACACCCACATCTGGGCTGCTTGGCGGAGCTGCGACCGGCACGATTTCTGGTTGATGGGCAAATACTGATTCCCGTCGATATGCCAGCGGTACAGTGGGATACTGGGGCGAACTCACTGGGGGGACAGTCGATGGCGTGGCAAATTGACGAGCGGGTGTTGAGCTACCCACCCCGATGGTGGTTGCTTCGATGTCTAAATCGCGATCGAGTTGAGCCATCGTGGCGACGGATCGATCGCGATCGAGTAGATGCAGCAATGACTGTTCGGATTCGTGGAGTGGATTGAGATTGACCGCGATCGTAAAGCCCCGCGAGGCAATTTGAATGTGATGTCTGTCGTAGAGATTGACTTCTCCCAAGAGCAGGCTGACTTTGAGCGCGGCGGGGAGTTGTAATTGACCGCTAAAGCCAAATTTATCGAGATCGGCGGGAATAGGATGTTCGATCGAGACGATGGTTTCGGCAGTCTGGGGATGGCGCAAACAGATCGACAACTTTTCGATCTTCACAGTTTGAACCAGGTTAATATTTAAAAGTGGTAAATTGCAGGCACCGCTAACTGTCAACCGATGACCGGGCACGATCCCCGAAAAAGTCGATCGATCGAGGCTAATCAGTTGCGAGGGCAGATCGGTAATAGCCGCGATCTGAATACCATCTGGGGGTGCTGACGGCATTGTCGCTGAAGTGCGACGAGTGCGCAATGAATCTCGCTCTAGTTGTGCGAGCAATCGATCGAGTCCATCTGCCCAAGATTCCTGCTCGCCAGTCATCGAGAGCGACACCAATGGTGCTGTGGGCTGCGGCAGATCTTCGCGATCCTCCGTCGTCGTGCGATCGACTAATACTGAAGCGGCTGGAACTTCATGCTGTGCCTGAAGAAGGGGGGACTGGAGCACTGCTGGGGTGGCAGCTACAGCCTGAGGAGCTACGCCTACGGGTGTCTTCGATTGAGGACGCGGTAGAACTCGAAGTTTGAGAATCTGGTGCCAAGGGGTTTGCGCGAGCGTCGTCCCACTACAGACAAATTGCCAGATCCCCGATTGTAAGTCCGTAAACGGCATCACGATCGCCAATCCGTTGGCCGCAATTACTTGGTACGCGGTACTCGATCGCTGTTGGGTAGCTGTCGCGCCTAGCGGTTGATGGGTCATCCGCGTTTGCATCTGTGGATCGAGGAGCTGACTAGTCGCGGCAATCCGATAGCGTCCTTCTGTCATTTGGAGATTGCCTGTCTTAATCGTCCGCCAACCACGATCGCCCTCACGCTGAATTAAAAACTCCCAAGCTGTCATGAGCTACCCCTATAGATGCACTAGATCTAACCGTTAGTATTCTACAAGAATACAAGCATAATATTGAATGAAACTTTGGTTCGGTTTGCCCCGATCGATGTGCAACTAGCAGCTAATTATTCCTCTCCACAATCGATTCCCACATCCCAACTCCCACCATGCAAACTGGAACAATTGTCGCGATCGCTACTGCCGTCTTCCCCCAACAGGGGAGCGTGGGCATCGTGCGCCTGTCTGGCGACGAGGCTGTGAAGATCGCGCGGCAAATTTTTGTCACCCCCGGACAGCAGCAGTGGGAGAGTCATCGGATTTTGTACGGTTACGTGCGCCATCCTGTGAGTGGTGACACGATCGACGAAGCTTTATTGCTGATCATGCTCGCGCCGCGATCGTATACCCGCGAGGATGTAGTCGAAATCCACAGCCACGGCGGGATTATCTTAGTCCAACAGATTTTGCAACTCTGTGTCGAGTATGGTGCCAAAGTCGCCGAACCAGGCGAATTTACGCTCCGCGCTTTTCTAAATGGGCGGATCGATTTGACCCAGGCGGAAAGTATCAGCGATCTCGTCGGCGCGCTCTCACCCGCCGCTGCCCAAACCGCGATTGCGGGATTACAAGGCAAGCTCCGCCACCCGATCGGTCAATTGCGATCGCAAGCTCTAGATTTACTCGCCGAGATTGAAGCCAGAATCGATTTTGAGGAAGATTTGCCGCCATTGGATTTATCAGAGATTAAAGCCAAATTAGCGGCTTTAGCGACCGAAATCGGCCAGATCGTGCAGACAGCCGATCG
>NZ_JANPGM010000712.1:0-4022 GCF_031423935.1 Chamaesiphon sp. VAR_69_metabat_338 | reverse complement strand
AGAGATTAAAATATTAGATAGAGGGGTGGCGTTTCCGATCCAGCCACTCCCAGCTTTCTATACATTTACTCCCTTCCTTTTGCTGCTCATGACTACTCATCCTGCTGTGATTTCCTTGATGGTTGCGCCTGCACGAGTGGTGCGGGGACAACAGGCATTAGTCGAATCGATCGAGTATATTCGCCATTTAGGTCAACGTCCGCTGCTTGTTGGTGGCGGACATAGTCTCACTCTGATGCAATTGCAAGTATTGCTCGATCGATCGGATTTGGAGATCGCCACTGCTAAATATACTCCCGATTGTTGTGAGGCTAGTCTCGATCGACTGACCGATTCAGTTACTCAACATCAAGCCGATCTGATTATCGGTGTCGGCGGGGGTAAATGTTTGGATGCGGCTAAATTGTTGGCCGATCGCTGCAAATTACCAGTAGTGACGATTCCGACTTCTGGAGCTACCTGTGCGGCATGGACGGCATTATCGAATATCTATTCAGAGTCGGGGGCTTTTCTCTCCGATGTGAGTTTGCCCAAGTGTCCCGATCTCTTGGTGCTCGATTATAGTATCGTCGCAACAGCACCACAACGGACGCTAGTAGCTGGAATTGGTGATGCGATCGCCAAATGGTACGAAGCTTCAGTCAGTAGCGGTCATTCTTCACAAACGTTGCTGATTGCTGCCGTTCAACAGGCACGAGTGCTCAGAGATATTTTATTCCAAAAGTCAGCCGCCGCACTAGCTCAACCTGGTGGTGCCGACTGGCAAGAAGTCGTCGATGCCACCGTCCTCCTGGCGGGAGTCATCGGGGGGCTAGGTGGTGCCCAGTGTCGCACTGTTGCCGCCCATGCCGTCCATAATGGTCTAACTCATCTTCCAGGCTCTCATCATGCCTTACATGGCGAGAAAGTGGCCTATGGGATTTTAGTGCAACTACGATTAGAGGAAATGCTTCAGGGCAACCAGCTAGCAGCTACGGCTCGACAACAGTTACTCGATTTTTATGCTGAAATTGGTTTGCCGAAAACCTTGACAGATCTGGGCTTGAACGAAATTACAATTTCGCAATTACACCATGCCGCAACGCTGGCTTGCAAACCAGATTCCGATCTACATCGGTTGCCATTTGCTGTCACTCCAGAACAATTAGTAGCAGCGATGGTATCGACGACAATTATTGAAGGTAGAACTGAAGCTGAGAAGCTTACAGCGGTCTAGTTACAATCCATAATTAAGAGATCTGTAGGTTGGGTTGAAGAATGAAACCCAACACACTCAGCAGAAGTTTCTTTCAGTGTTTAGAAGACGCTTGCGTCGGCTCATTTACCTTAACAAGAGCAACTCACGCGATTTGAGCGATCGATTGAGCTAATGCTCAGTTTGTTAAAATAGAGCGAACACCTCACCATCATCATCGTGACTTGGTTTTGCCCTAAATTGACAATTCTGTTTCTGGCCGATCGGTTTGGCAAAAGTGTGCGTCGTATTTGGGATCGGGGTACTCGGATCTTGGCAATTTGTCTTGCCTTGTCTTTGTTTTGGATGCCGCCTAGTTGGGCGCAAGCATTACCTAAAGTCGATGTCAGTAGTCAATTTACACCCTTAATCGATCGATTGAGCGATCGCGATGTCCGGTTGCAACGACAAGCGATCGAAAGTTTGGTCAAAATCGGTGCTCCGGCAATTCCGGCGTTAGTTCCAGCCATTGGCAGCGATAATCTGACTCTACAGTTGAATGTGGTGTCGATTTTGAGCGATCTGGGGGCGGAAGCGGAATCTGCCGTACCCGCTCTAATTCAGGCATTGCAGGATAACGACGAACAAGTGCGGCTGTATGCAACGTTAGCGTTGGGCAATATTGGTGTCGGGGCGAGAGCGGCGGAAACAGAGTTAATTCGATCGCTTCAGGATCGCAGTTCCTATGTGAGAATTTATGCCTCATATGCGTTGCGTCAGATTGGCGTCGATATTAAAGTGACCATTCCGGCGTTGGTAAAAGCTTTGAGCGATAGCGATCCACAAGTTCAAGCCAATGCTGCCAATGCTTTAGGAGCGATGGGTGTCGATGGCGTTGTCGCGATTCCAGAGTTGATTAAATTAGCTGAGGTTGCCGTTCCCGAACTAAACAACCTGTTAAACAACCCCGAAAAATATGTCGAATTTGCGGCTGTCAGAGGCTTGGGGAATATTGCGGGTGGATTTCAGGATTTGGAGCGCAAGCTGTCTTGGCCGCAATTAAATAGCGCGATCGAAACATTCACGCCAGTTTTAAAAGTATTAGAAGAGCGTCACGACATCTATGCCGAAGCTGGAATTGCCCGCATTCGCCGTCCGCTGACAGCACTTCAGGCAGAACAAGAAACGCGGTGGTTCGGTCGATCGATCGCCTGGTTGCTAGAACACAAACTCATCTTGGGCATTGCGGCTTATCTGACGATCGTGCCCATTTTAGCTTTATCGATCTTACAACTTGCGCCATTGTGGATCTTGAAAATTAATAACGCGCTCAAACCCTATACCGATTTTTCGATCCCCTTAATTGGGATAAATGTCCCCTTGCGCTACGTGCTATTTGTCGGATGGTGGCATTATCATCCGCGCGTATTGGATGCCTGGGTGGCAAAATATTTACCGATCGCCAGAACGCAATTTAGTCAGCGCGAAACAGTCAGCCAGCGCAGTTGTTATCTCCCGATTCCGGTAGTTGTTAATGGTGAAACTCAAGCACAACTCACACCTAGCAACTTACGAGAAACTTTTGGCAAACAGCGCAATCGCTTATTAATTTGGGGCGAAGGTGGTGCTGGCAAAACTAGTTTAGCCTGTCAAATCGCTCGCTGGGCAATGGCCGAAACCGAATCAGATCGGCTGTGCGATCGATTAATGCTGCCAGTTTTACTAGAAGAAGATTTTCGGATCGTTGAATGTAAATCCGCGCTTCTCGAAGCAATTAGTGGTCAATTACAATTGCTTATCGACGAACCCGAACCACTGTGCTTAGAATTACTCACCAAACTCCTGCGTCAACGCCGAATTTTAGTAATTATCGACAGGTTTTCCGAACTCAATCCGACTACTCGCGAGTCGATTCAACCGGAATCTCCCGATTTTCCAATCAATGCGCTGATTGTTACTTCCCGGATCGAGGAAAAATTAGGCAGGGTGAATAAATCCACCATCAAACCCCTCCGGTTAGAAACAAATAAACTCTCCTCTTTCATGGAAGCTTATTTGATGCAACGGGGACATCGAGACAAGTTTACAGATGCCGAATTTTTTGCCATCTGTACTCGACTGTCATAAATGGTCGGATCGGGTCAAATTACCGTCCTCCTGGCTAAACTATATGCCGAACAAGTGATGTCTCAAACTGGTAATATTCCTGCGACTGTACCGGGCTTGATGCTGGGTTATCTCAATGAACTCAACCGCGATATCACTCTCGATCGGCTACCCGATCGAGTCGTCCATCAGGCGGCTAAACTAGTCGCATGGCAATGTTTGTATCCCACATATCAGCCGCATTTAGCCCAAAGATCGGCGTTGATTCAATCCTTACTTGCGGTCGGCATTGATGACGCCGATGCAGTCTTAGAATATCTCGAACATCGTCTCTATGCGATCCAACCGATCGGGACTTCGCAACAACAATTTCGCTTTTGTCTCGACCCCCTTGCGGAATATTTGGCCGCTTTATATTTGGTCGATATCTACGGTACGGATGGATCTCAGTGGCATTCATTTTTAAAAACCGCTGCAACCCTGCCGCCAGCAGCCAGCGGTTTTCTGCTCGCACTCAGCGACTGCTACGTGACCGAATTTATGCCCCAAGCTACAGATATCGTGCCGCAAGAATTAAATCGACTGGCGGCATTACAACCAGTCGCAACTTCCTGAGGAAGTTCTGAAAACTAAACTTTGTTAGCCTAAACCATAGAAGATCCCCCTACCCCCCTTAAAAAGGGCAGGGTCGATCTATTAAATAAAGAAAAATCTGTAGGGGCGGGTTTATGCCACTAATTAC
>NZ_JANPGM010000711.1:0-10486 GCF_031423935.1 Chamaesiphon sp. VAR_69_metabat_338 | reverse complement strand
GTAACGCTACCTAAAGGGACTGACTCGGCGCAAATCCTCCAGCAGATGCTGGATTTACGTGCTAGAGCTTCCGGAAGAATCATTCAACTCAGTGGCAAACAATTAGTCCAATATCGCGATCGAGACGCTTATGTTGACATCGAGTTATTGTTGGCTCAATAATTGTCAAAATATACCGCTGTGGCTAGCGCAGCAGCTCGCCACCACTAGCTGCTGTGTTGCCAATAGGGAAATCTTCAGTACCGCGTATCGATGAAATCGCGTTCGCCCAATCTGACTGCGCGGGTAGTAAATATCATACCGATCGTTGCTCTAATGGCATTTTTTAGCTATGTGCTGTGGCAGATCCTGATGCCAAATGTCAGCGAGATTGCCAGTACGATCTCAGTCAGAATTGATGGTGCTAATACTGGCTCTGGCGTTATCGTTGAGGCTGCTGGTGTCGGTACCGCCGCTCCCTTCAAACATCGATATTTGGTGCTGAGCAACTGGCATGTGGTGAGTCCCCCAGCCGTGGGAGCCAAGAGATCGCTGACGATTGGCACTAGCGATGGCCGCAAACATATAGTGTCGATCGCTAAGGTTGTTAGAGTTGGTAAGTTAGATTTAGCTACTTTAGAATTTCAGAGTCAGTATCGTTATCGAGCTGCTAGCATTGGTAACTCCGCTCGACTCCGCGAGGGCGATGTCGTGTATGTATCTGGGTGGGCAGATCCTAGCCCCCAACTAGTAACGCGCACCTACCAATATTTGGTTGGCAATCTCTCGGGACGCATCGATCGCCCTCGGGATGGTTATGCTCTAGTATATACAGTGAATGCTTTGCCAGGAATGAGTGGCGGGCCGGTACTCGACTGGCGGGGAAATTTAGTAGGCATCAACGGGCGTGCTACGGTAGATCTACGTACGGGTACGGTCAATTCCGTCCTCGGGATCGATATCGATCGTTATCTACGTGCCAGGGGCGATTTACCCACTCATAGATGGCATAAATATTAAGTCTACAGTTCGGAGTTCGGAGTTGCGGCTCGCGCACGCCTTTGTTCCCCGACGGTATAGCGAGACAGCGACGCATCGACTGGGAGGTTCCCTCCCGGTTGTGTGCGTCAAGACAAGACAGGGAGTTGAGAGGGGGAATTCAGAGTGATTTTGGTCGAGATCGGGAATCGATCGTTGGGGTATTTACCAGTGGGCAAGCGAACTTCTAAGTATTTGTGAATGAATTCAGATAATCCAACCAAACAAATTTCGCTAAATTTAGTGGCAATCTGTGTTTTTGGGATGACTATTTCTAGTTTAGTCACCCCACTAATTAACGTACCATCCACACTTCCGATCGCGATCGTCGCGGCAATTATCGCGGGCACCACGATCGATAATTTCTTCTTCAAAAGTACGATTGCCACCCTCGTTGTAGACGCGATCGCCGGGACTAAAGATGCCTATCGCCAACGGATCGTCCATCATGAAGCCGGACACTTTTTAGTTGCGTATTTACTCAATATTCAGATTGCTGGATATACACTCAGCGCGTGGGAATCATTGCGCCAAGGTCGATCGGCACAAGGTGGGGTAATGTTCGCCCCGCCGCAAGCAGATATTTCCAGCCGCTTGCTAGAGCAGTATTGTACGGTGTGGATGGCGGGAATTGCCGCCGAAAAATTGGTGTACGATCGAGCGGAAGGCGGCGGGGAAGATCGCCAAAAATTACGCGGTGTTTTATTCGTCGCAGGCAAACAGCAACAGGAAATAGTCCGCCAAGAAAACGCCGCCACATTGCAAGCCAAAACCCTAATTCAAACCAATTGGGACGCATATCAAGCATTAGTAACCGCCATGGGCGATCGATTGCCAGTCGCCGAATGTTGTGAGCAAATCGATCGACTAAAATCCCCAACACCCTAATCGACTGTAATTTCTATCCTAAAGCCTAAAGCCTAAAACCTAAAACCTAAAGCCTATCCCCTACCCCCTATCCCCTACCCCCTAAATGATAGATTTCGACCCCAAACAAGCCTACCTAGACTACATCAAACAAAATCAGGTAGAGATCGCAGATCCAGCATCGCAAACACTCAACCAAATTTTGGATGACTGTCAGTGGGAACAGCCCCAAACAGCCTTAGATTGGAATAATCTGGCTGTCACCGCGCTAGTCTCAGCCGAAAGCTGCGATAACTCCCTGGCGCATGGCTTATACGCCGAAATTGCCTTTGATGCGGTGCAAGCCGGTGCGGAACTAAACCAACATCCGCTGTGTGCGGCGCATTTAGCCTTGCTCAACTGCATGTTAGGAAATTACACAGAGGCGGCGCAGATTGCCTTTAGTGCCTTTATCAATAACCTGCAACCTACCTATACCGAAGCCCAGATCGAGCCAGGAATCGTGTATATTCCCCCATTGGCGCGCACCCACTGCATCACCAATGGGCGCAGCGAACAACTCCAGCGAATTTTGAATGTGGACAATGGCTACACCCAAGCCATGCTGATGCTTTCTGAGGTGCTATGTAGAACCCAAATTAGCTTGGACAATCATACGGGGTTACGGCTATTGCATCTGATGAATCAATTGATGCCGGAGCTGATTTTTCCGAATATGCGGCTGGGCATTTATAGCATCGGCAATCAAGAATTAGAAGGCTTAGTTTATCTCCATCAAGCTGCCGATCTTGCCTTGGATCGCCCGACTATTTTACAAGCATTATACTTAGCTTATTTAGATTTAGAACAGCCAGAAGCCGCCCAACACTGGCAGCAAATTGGGGTTGATTATGGCAGCCAAATCTCCACTAAATTACCGTGGCAATGGACGGAATTGGCGATCGATAGTGAATGGACTTATCTGCCTTTCGATGGTGGCAAAACCGCACTCGGCGATCGCGCAATTTCCCTAGCCGTAGCGGCGACTTTGCAAAGTCCGACTACCCGCTGTTTGCTCGCTGAAGGTGATTGGTTCGAGCGAGAATTAGAGTTTTGGCGACAGTATTTGCAACCGGGAATGAAGGCGATCGATATTGGTGCGAGTGTCGGTATTTATACGTTTAGTGCCGCACGTAGAGTCGGCGTCAATGGTAACGTCTACGCGATCGAGCCATTTAGCACCGCTGTCGATTGTCTGTATGAAACTTGTCGCCATAACCAACTAGAAAACATCCAAATTTTTAGACAAGCGATCGGCGATCGCGATGGTAGAGCTAGACTTATTTTACAACCTAGTAGTGAATTCAACTATCTAGCAGCAGTCGATGAAGTACTAGCACCAGCAACCGAAATCGAAGAGGTAGATTGCATCACACTCGATACATTTGTCGAGAGACTGGGCATCGATCGGCTCGAAGTAATTAAGATTTCCACCGAAGGCAACGAACTGGCAATTCTTACAGGCGGCGAACAAACCCTCGCTAAATTTGCACCGACAATTATTTACAACAGTTACACCAGCAAAGGTGTCGATTTAGCCGCCGCCCAATACTTACTCGATCGCGATTACGAACTATTTCGCTATCAGCCATATTTACAACAATTAATCCCCCTAGAGAGCGAATCAGACTTCGCTGAAGTCATGAAAGCGATCGCTATTCCCAAGAGTGGGGGCAGGGGTTAGTCGATAATTATTTCATCACTCTAGTAGCATTAAAAATTGCCACTAACGCCACCCCAACATCGGCAAAAACAGCTTCCCACATTGTCGCTACTCCTAACAAACCGAGTCCGATGAAAATAACTTTGATAGTTAAAGCAAAGATAATATTTTGCATGACGATCGCGTGAGTCTTCTTACCTACCTGAATGGCTTCGGCAACTTTGGCAGGTGCATCTGTCATCAATACGACATCCGCAGTTTCGATCGCCGCATCCGAACCCAATCCACCCATTGCAATCCCCACATCGGCTCTGGCAATTACCGGCGCATCATTAATGCCATCCCCAACGAAAGCCACCTTACCCTTCTTCTGGAACTCCCCAAGTAGCTTTTCGATCGCTGCTACCTTGTCTTCTGGCAATAATTCCGCCGCAAACGTATCTACTCCCAAAGTGTTGGCGATCCGTTGCGCTACAGCTTGCGAATCCCCCGTCAGCATCACAATCCGCTCGACACCTGCGGCACGAAGATCGCGAATTGCCTGCACTGCATTTTCTTTCATTTCATCGGCAATAATGATGTAACCCGCATAGACTCCATCTACTGCCAGATGCACGACAGTACCCTCGACATTACAGGTGTCATGAGCGATATTCTCGCGATGCATCAATCGATCGTTACCCGCTAAAACGAGCTTTCCTTCAATCGTCGCCTGAATGCCATGAGCGGCAATTTCGGTGTAATTCGAGATGCTAGATTCATCAATGGTTCGATTGTATGCTGTGCGAATCGATTTGGCGATCGGATGATTAGAATTTGATTCTGCTACCGCTGCAATCCGTAGCAATTTATCTCGATCGAAACCATTACAAGGAACGATTTCACTAACTTTAAATACACCTTTTGTTAGCGTCCCCGTCTTATCAAACGCAATCGCTTTCACTCCTGACAAAGTATCTAGAAAAGTCGATCCCTTCACCAAAATGCCGCGTTTAGCCGCTCCACCAATTCCCCCAAAATAACCGAGGGGAATACTAATTACCAATCCACAAGGGCAGGATATCACTAACAGCACCAGAGAGCGATAAACCCATTCAGTATGGGTGGCACCTGGAATTACCAGTGGTGGAATTAATGCTACCAGTAGCGATGAAATTACCACGATCGGTGTATACCGACGGGCAAATTTAGTAATGAATTTCTCAGTTTCGGCTTTCTTCGCACTCGCATTTTCAACTAAATCGAGAATTCGCGAGATCGATGATTCCCCAAACAATTTTGTGACAGTTACAGTTAATACGCCAGTTTGATTGATGGTTCCGGCTAACACAGTCTCGCCCACATTCACCGTGCGCGGCACCGATTCGCCCGTCAATGCCGATGTATCGACTTGAGAATTACCTGCGATGATTTCACCGTCTAATGGTACCTTTTCCCCTGGCTTAATCACGATCGCGTCGCCTACTCGCACCTGTTCTGGGGAGACAATCTGAAGGCCATTGGCTGTTTTAAGATTTGCCGCATCTGGACGAATTTCTAAGAGCGACGAAATCGATCGACGCGATCGACTAACGGCTGCTTCTTGAAATAACTCACCGATTTTAAAGAATAACATTACGCCAACAGCTTCGGGCAATTTATGAATTGCGATCGCGCCTATAGTCGCGATCGTCATCAGAAAGTTTTCATCAAATACTTGTCCGCGTAGAATATTTCGTCCGGCGGTAGTTAGTACCGTCCAACCACTCAATAAATAAGCGGGAATAAATATTACATATTCACCGATCGCATAAGGTGTATCGTGCAGTCGTTCTTCAAATACCGAACCAAATACAAACAGGGCAATTACGACCCCAACCAATACACCCTCACGTTTTAAGCTAAACGCTCCGCCACCATGATTATGAGCATGGTCGTCCGCATCTTCGTCTCCATCATCATGGCTGCTATGGTCGTGACTGCTGTGCTTATCTGGATTAGATTTCTCTGCGCCGATCGTATAACCTAATGCTGTCACTCGTTGCTCGATCTCTGCCTCACTCACTCGTTCTGGGTCGTAAGTGACAATCATCCTTCCAGTTGCCACCACCACAGAGATCTCAGCTACCCCTGCTAGCGTCTCTACCGCACCTTCAATCTTCAGCGCACAGCTCGTGCAGTCCATTCCACCAACTTGCATCCGTTGGGTTTTGAGCGCAGGTACTTGAGTCATAATATTGTGGCAAGTGTCGAACTAATATCTTAGATTGTAGACCAAAATCATAATACCTGAAAGTATATTCATATATAGAATGATTCTCATTCCTACCGCTATAATTTAAGGAGAGTCAATCTTCTTCACCAAAACTTTCCATGACCGAGCAGGAATATTCAAGCGAATCGATCGAAGATACTCAGGTACCTAGTTGTGACGATCGATTGGTACATTTAGATAACGTTCGTCAACTGCAATTAGAAATTCTGTCAATGGCTGAAGCGCAACGTCGGGCGGAGCTATTTACTGTCTTGGCAGATCCCAATCGGTTGCGGTTGCTCTCAGCATTAGCCAACCAAGAATTGTGCGTCTGCGATCTGGCTGCGGGTTTGAAAATGGGCGAGTCGGCGGTATCTCACCAGTTGCGAGTATTGAAATCGATGCGAATGGTCAATTATCGCAAGGAAGGGCGAAATGTCTACTATAGTTTGGCAGATAGTCAGGCGATCGAAATATATCGATCGATCGGATCGAACTTTAAATTTATCTAAATCATCAGGTTGATATTTTGCTAACTGCTCTCCGACGATTGCCGCCTAATGTTTGGCTGATTGGTGTAATTAGCCTGCTCAACGATACAGCCAGCGATCTGCTGTACCCGCTCATCCCCTTGTATCTATCCTCGGTTTTGATGTCTGGGCCGAAAGCTTTGGGGCTAATTGAAGGGGCTGCTGAAGCGACTAGCAGTATTTTGAAGCTAGTGTCGGGAGTATTGGTAGATAAAACTCATCGTGTTAAGCCGTGGATCGTTTGGGGCTATAGTTTAGCGGGTTTTAGTCGTCCGTTAATATCGATCGCGAATAGCTGGGTAGCAGTGTTGGGAATTAGAATGCTCGACAGGGTTGGGAAAGGCTTGCGGAGTTCGCCCCGTGACGCGCTCCTGGCCGCTAGCGTTCCCCCAGAGCGGCGGGGTTTGGCGTTTGGACTACATCGCTCGATGGACAATGCTGGGGCGGTGTTGGGGCCAATTTTAGCCGCGATCTTGCTGGGCTACGGATTCAAAGTTCGGGATTTGTTTGTGATTTCGATCGTGCCAGCCGTTCTGTGTCTGGGGATGTCACTCCTAATTCGAGAGCCAAGAAATGTGCTAGCTGAAGTTGGGCGCGGTAAATTTAGCTGGAATTTCCACAACTTACCGATCGAGTTCAAGCGTTATCTAGTGGCTGTAGTGGTGTTTACGCTGGGTAATTCTTCCAATATGTTTCTATTACTTCGAGCGAGAGAATTAGGTTTGCCAGAGTCTCAAGTCCCCCTTGCTTGGGCAACTATTTCAGCAATTGCGATGATATTTGGCACGCCATTATCAGCATTATCTGACAGATTCGGACGAATCAGATCGATCGCCGCTGGTTGGTTAGCATACGGATTATTTTATCTATGCTTGGGATTTTTATCTCCTGGAAATCCAGTTTTACTATTTGGTTTGTTTGCCTTTTACGGCTTATTTCTAGCTGCGACTGAGGGCGTAGAAAAAGCTCTAGTCGCAGATTTAGCTCCAGCGGCAATGCTGGGTACAGCCTATGGGTGGTATAATTTAGCCAGTGGAATTGCACTGCTACCTGCTTCGATTATTTTCGGGTGGTTCTATGAGACTGCTGGAGCTACAGTTGCTTTTGAATTTTCGGCAGGTTGCGCTCTGGTATCAACTATTCTCTTGTTTAGGGTTAGATCGACAGCAGATTAGCGAGGGTTGAGCCACCCTGAAAATGTCTGGATTAATAACCAGCCATTCAGCCCAACAATGATCGTTGCTACTGTACAAGCCAGCACCTTGAGCCAAGTAGGATTGACAAATTCGCCCATCAATTTGCGATCGCTAGTAAACATAATCAGTGGAATAACCGCAAACGAAAGCTGTAAACTCAGAATCACCTGACTCAGAATCAGCAAACTAGTTGTACTCCCTTCTCCAAAAAATATAATCGTCAGCAGTGCTGGCACGATCGCCACCAGTCGAGTCAACAAGCGACGCAGCCAAGGTTTCATGCGAATGTGGAGAAATCCCTCCATCACAATTTGCCCCGCCATCGTTGCTGTTAAAGTTGAATTTTGACCGGAGGCTAATAACGCGATCGCAAAAATCGCACTAGCCGGAGCGACACCCAACATCGGCGATAATAGTTTATAAGCATCCTGAATTTCGGCGATATCTTGCTTGCCCGAAAAATGGAACACCGCCGCTGCTAAAATTAAAATTGCCGAGTTAATAAATAACGCTAAAGACAGTGCAATTGTTGAATCGATCGTCCCAAATTTAATCGCTTCTCGCTTCTTTTCTGGGGTATCTTCCCAAGCGCGGGTTTGAACGATCGATGAGTGTAGATAAAGATTGTGCGGCATCACTGTCGCGCCTAAAATCCCGATCGCAATATACAGTGCCTCTGGATTTCTGACTACTTCTACTTGCGGAATAAAACCGCCGATAATCCCACCTAAATCGGGTTTAGCAAAGATTAATTCAGCGACAAAACAACCTCCAACCACAGCGATAATTGTGATTACTAATGCTTCAATATAACGAAAACCCTTACTTTGGAGAAATAGGATTGCAAAGACATCTAGAGCCGTAATGCACACGCCTATAGCTAAGGGAATATTGAACAATAACTGTAACGCGATCGCACTACCGACCAATTCAGCTAAGTCGCAAGCTGAAATCGCAATTTCACACAATACCCACAGACAAAAACTCACAGGTTTACTAAAATTGTCCCGACACGCTTGCGCTAAATCTCTTCCAGTTGCCACCCCCAACTTAACGCAAAGTGCTTGTAACAAGATTGCCATCAAATTTGATAACAAAATGATGCTCAATAAACTGTAGCCGAATTTAGCACCGCCAGCTAGATCCGTTGCCCAGTTGCCTGGATCCATATATCCGACCGAAACTAGGTATCCTGGGCCTGCATACGCCAACAGCTTTTTCCAGAAGCTACCGTTAGTTGGGACGGTTACTGTCCGATGCACTTCTGGTAGTGAAGGAATTTTGTCGATTTGGGACATGGGCTAGTTTTCATATTTTTCTCATAATCTTTAGGCTAACACACATGCACTTAGAGCCTAAAGCCTATTTTGGCGCATTTTCATATTAAGATGTAGAGTGCTATTGACGTACCCTCGATGACCTTTGGTCTGCCCTGGGCAATCGGGTGTAAGAGCTGGATTATCGTTATTAAACTAAACACAGAACAAATATGAGCGCAGATGTATTGGCTAAAGTGCAGGCCGTAATTGCAGACAAATTGGAAGTAGATGCCAGCAAAATCACTCCCGCAGCGAACTTCACCGACGATCTGGGAGCTGATTCCTTGGATGTAGTCGAACTCGTCATGGCACTAGAAGAAGAATTTGACGTAGAAATTCCTGATGAAGAAGCCGAAAAACTCCAAACCGTTCAATCCGTAGTTGACTATATCAACGCCAAAAACGGCTAGTACCGCTGCGCGGCAGCCGATCGTGCGGTGCAACGATGCGGAGCAAACCTCCGCATGAACTAGATCGCCCCAACCACCTCCTACCCCAGCACCCCCACAGCTCATCTCTATATCCACCATGACAAATTCCCATCCCCAATCCCAGCGCAGCGATTCGGCAAAGCCGACGCTAAGCGAACGCAAACGTGTTGTTATTACTGGCTTGGGTGCAATTACGCCCATCGGCAATACTTTGGCTGAATATTGGGACGGCTTAGTGAGTGGACGGAATGGGATTGGGACGATTACCCACTTTGATGCCTCCAGGCACGACTGTCGGATTGCGGGAGAACTCAAAAATTTCGACCCGTTGCTGTATCTCGAAAAAAAAGCCGCCAAACGGATGGACAGGTTCGCGCAACTAGCCGTGTGCGCCACCAAACAAGCGATCGTCGATGCGGGATTGACGATCGATAGTACTAATGCCGATCGGATCGGCGTCACTATCGGCACGGGGATCGGCGGACTCAAGATCCTCGAAGAACAACAAGAAATCTATCTCACCAAAGGCCCCAGTCGGTGTAGCCCGTTCATGATTCCGATGATGATCGCCAATATGGCCGCCGGACTGGTGGCGATCGAACTCGGAGCCAAAGGCCCCAACTGCTGTACCGTCACGGCCTGCGCTGCCGGTGCTAATGCGATCGGCGAAGCATTTCGACTGATTCAAGGCGACTACGCCACAGCGATGATTTGCGGCGGTACGGAAGCAGCGATCACTCCACTGGGAATTGCCGGATTTGCCGCTTGCAAAGCCGTCTCCACCCGCAACGACGATCCGCTCCATGCCTGTCGTCCCTTCGATACCGGACGCGATGGCTTTGTCATGGGTGAAGGTGCGGGGATACTAGTCCTCGAAGAACTCGAACACGCCCAAAATCGCGGCGCGAAAATCTACGCCGAGATCGTTGGCTATGCGATGACCTGCGATGCCTATCATATGACCGGACAGACTCCTGGCGGTATCGATGCCGCCAGAGCGATGTCTCTATGTCTCAAAGATGCCGGACTAGCACCCGAAGCCGTCAACTATATCAACGCTCACGGTACCAGCACCCCGATCAACGATCCGACCGAAACCGCCGCAATTAAAAAAGTTCTGGGCGACCATGCTTACAAGGTTGCCGTGAGTTCTACCAAATCGATGACCGGACACCTGCTCGGCGCCGCCGG
>NZ_JANPGM010000710.1:0-12334 GCF_031423935.1 Chamaesiphon sp. VAR_69_metabat_338 | reverse complement strand
GAAGTGTTGAATGCTAGAGCGCACACCTCCTATAAATGGGTACACCATTCCTGTGAAAGGCTATTAATATAGCTAAAATACTATCTTTCTAAACCAATGCACATAGCTAATATTTTCACACATGAAAGATAGTATTTTAGCTATATTAATAGCCTTTCACAGGAATGGTGTACCCATTTATAGGAGGTGTGCGCTCTAGCATTCAACACTTCTGCTTCAAGCTAAATTGAATCAGTCGCCACGCGATCGCAAACAATGGCATAGAAACAAGTGTGATGCCCAAAAAGCGGATGATGCTCGCATCATGATATCCGCCAGCTTCAATCATAATCAGCTCGATAAAAGCTGCTAGATAAACACATAGGTGAATACCCGCCTGAAGGAAGGAAAGCAACCGAAATAACTTGCCAGCTGCTAGTTTTTGGATGAGATCTTCATTCATGTATTAATCAAAAAGTTGGTCGAAGTGCTGTCGCTCTGGATAACAAGGTAAGCAAACTAAATTTGTCGGATGTGCAATCCAGATAGATTTGGTCTAGTTATTACTAATGTGGGTGAATTTCGCTCTAAAGTTTTTTACATAGTTAGACAGCTTACAGCTAAATCCCCGCAAGATGTTAAAGTAATTTTAGACAATTCGACAGCGGTGCCGATTGCCACCGGAACTAAAAGGGAAATTCAGCAGATTGCCGCTCGCTTAGAAAAAGCTGGGGCTAAAATTAAATTTATCTTAGTTAATGACGATCGATCTAACTAAACTCGAACGTTACTAAATTGATGACAGATCCCCGACTCCTGACAGAAGTCGGGGATCTCGGGCATGGCGATCGACCAAAAAATGGCCGATCCTGCTAAGATTGACTACTAAATACTCGATATACTCGATCGATACACCGTGCAAATCCGTTTGATGTGGGAAGATCCAGCCACAGGAGAACGCAAAGAACCCCTGTTAACCGTGCCCATTGCCTTGGGACGAGATTTTGCACGACTGCCCGATCTCATCGACGGACAGCGCGTTTGTAGGATCGTGTTAAATAGTTTGGAGGTATCTCGCTATCATGCCTCGATCGAGATTCAGCAAGGTCAGTTAACGATCGTCGATCGAGGTAGTAGTAATGGGGTTATCGTTAATGGGGAAAAGCAACCCCAAAGTCAAGTTCAGCCTGGGGATGTCATCCAACTCGGCAACTATCAGATCGCGATTGGGCTGCCAGAGAATCCTCAACCCGTTGCCACACCCGCCAGTCAATCCCAGATCGGATTCAATCCCGTCACCAATCGACCAGATCCGCGCATCACTCCACCGCCGGTAGTTCCAGTTAATAATTGTCTACCGCCGATCTTCAGCCAATCGCAGATCGATCCGCAAGCGATCCACGCCACCGGATTGCCAGTAGAAGAAGTCGAATATGCCACCATTGGCGGCGGTTTGGGGAGTTTTATTTGGGTAGACTTACTCAGAATTAGCGGGGTGAGTGGCGATCGCATCCGGGGATTGGGAATGGAGCAGCAACCCTACGGACGCTATCAGCAACTCTGTCTCAACGCTCAGATCGTCCCCCAAGAACGCCTCAGATCCCCTGCGGATGCCTGCCCCGATAACATTTGGGGTTTTCCTAACTATGCAACTGTAGAGGCATTTAGAGACGTTGCTAAGGGAAAATTGAAATCGGGATTGAGCCATCTCTGGCAAGTCTTCGCCGAGCCGACACTGGCGAGTACCTATACCCCCAAAGCTGGCGATGTCATTACAGCAATCGATCGCGAAGCCGCACGCATTAGTTGGAAGAAAATCATGCGCACGGCTAGCGTCCAAGCCATCCGCAAGACTACCGACGGACGCTATGCGATCGTCTATACCTGCCAGCAGCCAACGGACTATGCCTGCACGATCGCGCGATACGTGCATATTGCCACTGGTTATCCCGCCTTACAATTCTTGCCCGATCTCCAAGCCTATCGCGATCGCACTCAGGATTTCAAAACCGTCGTCAATGCCTACGAACCCCACGAACACATTTACGAGTCGCTAGCTAGCTACGGTGGGACGGTATTATTGCGCGGGACGGGAACTGTCGCTGCTCGCATTTTACAAAAACTCTACACCTTACGCCGCAATAACGATCGCGTCGAAATCCGCGTCATTCAGTTACTCCGCTCCGCCAAAACCGATGGCAATAAATACGGGTTAGCCGAGCGCAAAGTCGAACACAACTATGAGTTTCAGCCTTTCAATTGGCCAAAATCAGCCTGGGGCGGACAGTATAAAGCCATTCTCGAAGCAGCCACCCCCGAACAACGTCAGAATTTACTCGCCGATTGGGGTGGCGTCACGACGATGAATCGCCGCGATTGGCGCAAAATCATCACTGGAGGCATCCACAAAGGCTGGTACCAGATCTTCTATGGAGAAGTGCAGCAAGTTGTCCCCCGCCCCAGTCACAGCGGCACGATTACCACCGTTCGCGAATCGGGCGTCAAGAGTGACATCCAGTTAGAATCCGACTTCATCATCGATGCCACGGCTGTAGATGCGCCGATTACTGCTAGCCCTTTACTTCAGGATCTAGTTCAGCAATACAATTTACCAGTCAATCATCTGGGCAGACTCACAGTAACACCAGATTTCGAGTTAACCGAAATGGCTAATCAGGTAGGGAAAATCTATGCTTCTGGAGCAATTACTTTAGGCAATTATTATGCCCCTGTGGATAGTTTTTTGGGGTTACAATACGCCGCATTTGAGATCGTGCAAGATCTGCTAGCGCGCAAGTCGATCGAGCTAAAACCGCTATTATTAGCTCGCTCTTTAAGTCAATGGTGGAAGTGGATAAATAATCGATCGCCAGACTAACTCAAGTCAGCTCGATCGCTTCAGCCTTCAAATCAGACGATCGGTGTTTCTATCTGCTCGTGAATCGACTCTACTGGCGAGGAACGATATCATCGAGCCGAAGCTGAATTTCAGGGAAAGTAGGAGATAAAATAGATTCGCCTAACCTAAATTGTTGCTGGTGATAGGTCTCTCCCACAAGTTGACAAACTGTGAAGGTTGGTTGTTTTGGTTTGCCGATAAAAGCAACGCCACCGATTCCTAAATAATCCACAATCCAATACTCAGGAATACCTAAGAGGGCGTACTCTTCGATCTTTCGAGCATAGTCATCTTGCCAGTTAGTACTCACGACTTCAACAACTAGCTCGATCGTACTGCCATTACAGACGATCGGTTCTTTTCGCCACAGTGGTTCTTGTTCCAGTTTAGCTTCATCTAGCACGATTGCATCGGGACGCAACGCAGTAGCCGCCATTGCCGGTGGTTTGATGAGGCAGTTTTTGGGTACGATCCAGTTGCGACGAGAACGGAGAATTTCGCCAAAAATGTAACCGATTAGCTTTCCCGTTACAGCTTCATGAGGGCCAGTTGGTTCCATGTCACGCAATTCTCCGTCAATTAGCTCGTAGCGCGGATTATCACCATATTGGCTGATAAATTCATCAAAGGTGAGAACTTTAGTGGTTGTATAGGTCATAGAGTATTTACCCCTATTTTGTATCCTCAAAGTTTAATATCCACTCGATCGATTAACTGCGATACCAACTACTCGGAACCCCAGCTTTATCGATGACGACAATCTTCTCCTCTGTCAATTGAGCGCGGATGCGATCGCTAGTGGCAAAATCTTTATTTGCTCTAGCAATTTGACGTTCGGTGAGTAATGCTTCGATTTCTGCATCGCTCAAACCACTATTTTGCACTTTCAATTCATCGGGATTAACTTCCAAACCTAACACTCCTGCTAATTCGATTAATGTTTGCCACTTATCTTTGAGTAGATCGGGATCTACTGTTTGCGCGCTGTCGTGGGCGATAATATTACCAACTTTTCGCAGTTCTTTGGCGAGTTCAAATACTACCACTAAACCTTCGGCAAAGTTGAAATCATCATCGACAGCAGTACGGAATCGGTCTAATTCTTCGGTGCTATTAGCTGTCGCATTAGTACGAATCGGGTCTAAATTTTCCCAGCCTAATCGATCGCCAAACTCGTAGCCAAATAACATCCCATCCTTAATCGTTTGCCAACTTTGTCCGGCGGCGATAATCGACTTATCGTTAAAATCCATCGGCTTGCGATACTGCGCAGTCAGCACAAATAAGCGCACTGTCATCGGATCGATATCGATTTTGTTGTCATTAACATCGCGATAATCGGTGAGCAATTTACGGATCGTTGTAAAATTGCCCAAGGATTTGGACATTTTTTCACCATCGATATTCACCATCCCATTGTGCATCCAATAGGTGGATAGTGGTCGATCGTGAGCGCATTCGGATTGGGCGATTTCATTTTCGTGGTGGGGGAAAACCAGATCGCCGCCGCCGCAGTGGATATCGATCGTTTCGCCTAACTGTTTTTGGATCATGGCAGAGCACTCGATGTGCCAGCCAGGGCGACCGTTGCCCCAAGGTGATTCCCAGGAGGGTTCGCCCGGTTTTGCGGCCTTCCACAGGGCAAAATCGAAGGGGTCTTCTTTCTTAATTTGGTCGGGATCTGCTGCATCGGTACGATCTCCAGCCCCAGCCCGCAGATCGTCGAGGTTGCGTTTGGAGAGTTTGCCATAATCATCATCTTTGCGCACGCGGAAGTAGACGTCGCCGTCTACGGCATATGCAAATCCTTTTCGTTCGAGATCGGCGATCAGATCTTGAATTTCTTGGATGTGTTTGGTGGCAAGGGGATAATTATCCGCATCGCGGACATTCAGACGATGGAGATCTTCAAAGTAAGCAGCAGTATACTTCTCGGCGACTGCGGTCATCGAAATCTGTTCGAGATCGGCACGTTTGAGGATCTTGTCATCGATATCGGTAAAATTCTGGACGTATTTTACTTCATAGCCACGCCATTGCAGATAGCGACGGACGCTATCCCAGACAATATACGATCGAGCATGACCGAGATGGCAGTAATCGTATACAGTCACCCCGCAGCAGTACATTTTCACCTGTTTGGGTGTCAAGGTTTGAAACGGCTCTTTGGTTCTGGAGAGGGTGTTGTATATGGTTAGACTCATAGAAAAGTTGGGAGTTGGGAGTTGGGCGTTAAACTTCGGCTGCTTGGCAAATTAAGGATGTGACGTTAGGAAATCGAACTCCCGAATAAAGGTTAAAATGTTTATTGGCCAGTGATTGCCTGAGCACAGGCTCACATCAACGAGAAAATATTTTTCCTCAATTTTCCCAGGAAAGGCTAAGCCAATATCGATCGATCTGGCGGAACAACAATCGCTTTATTCTAAGTTTGCCATCGATTGACTGCGAATTTCTATATCATCCCACCGTGTATTTTTATGACATCAACTACGATCGCTCCTACTCTCGAAATCATTGATGTAGACCAGAAACTAGTACCTGTAACAATTATCACGGGTTTTCTCGGTAGTGGCAAGACGACACTGCTCAATCATATTCTCCAAAATCAGCAAGGCATTAAAACTGCTGTCCTGGTAAATGAGTTTGGCGAAATCGGCATCGATAACGATCTGATTGTCGCTACTGGTGAGGATATGGTCGAGTTAAATAATGGCTGTATTTGCTGCACGATCAATGAGGATTTGGTTAAAGCCGTTCACAAAGTATTGGATCGATCGGAACAGATCGATTATTTAGTTGTCGAAACTACTGGTTTAGCCGATCCGTTACCCGTTGCACTGACTTTTTTGGGTACGGAGCTGCGAGATGTAACCAGGCTCGATTCGATTATTACTTTGGTGGATGCGGCGAATTTTAGTCTCGATCTATTTAATAGTGAAGCCGCGCAAAGTCAGATTACTTATGGCGATATTATCTTATTAAATAAGACCGATCTCGTCGATGAAGCTGATGTCGATTTATTGGAAGTGCGTCTGCGCGATATGAAAGAAGGCGCGAGAATTATTCGGACGACTAAGTCTCAGGTGTCTTTACCGATGATTCTCAGTGTGGGTTTATTTGAGTCGGATAAATATCTGGATAAACCAGCTCATGACGAACATTCACACAGTCACGACCATGCTCATGCAGAAGACCATACTCATGCAGAAGACCATACCTACTGCGACCACGACCATGGCAAGTGCGAACATGACCACCACGGACACGACCATCACGACCATTCACATCACTTAGATAATGATGGTTTTACATCATTATCATTTGTGAGCGATCGACCGTTCTTACTCCGCAAATTCCAACATTTCTTAGACAATCAATTGACTGTCAATATCTTCCGCGCCAAAGGATTTTTATGGTTCGATGAAAGCGATAAATGCCATGTCTTCCACCTCTGTGGCAAGCGGTTCTCGATCGATGACGACCAATGGAAAGGTAATCCCCAAACTAAGTTTGTAATTATCGGTCAAGATCTCGATCGAGATAAAATTATTAAGCAATTGGAAAACTGCCTGACTACTGCAAAAACAACGGCTGGCAAAGGATTTGGTCGATAGAATTATCTAATAAAGTGGTGGGCAGTGCCCACCCTTCTCTCTATGCTAATTATTAATTACTTTATATAGATATTCTAAGTAAATTTAGCAATTAAGCAAGGATAATATATGCGCAATAATCGCACTTTAGATAAAGCCTGTGGAGTCCTCTGTACCTCCATTGGTGCAATGCTTTTAGTTGGATTTACTTCGCACTATCAATCGGAGATTTCTTTTAAAGCTAACGCGATTTCTGTCCCTGGAACTATAGTTCACACGGAGGAGGAGCAACATAATACTGGTATTGGGGGATACAATCCATCTCGTGGTGGTAATGGATATCAGGAAGTGACCAGCAAGACATCATATATTTCAACCGTCAAGTTTCAGACTCAACAAGGCGAATCAAGCAAATTTACAACTGTTGGTGCTTGTTATAGCCGACAAGAATGTAAAAATAAAACCGTTCTGGTTGAATATGTCCCAACTGCGCCAAAACAGGCAAGGATTTATGCTGATTATTCACCCACCGTTATGTTCGTGGTACACAGCTTATTTTCTCTATTCTGCCTTTCGATCGGTATCTGGTTGCTTAGTATAAATTCTCGTAGGCACCGAGTTTAAACAACATTAAATCTAGAAAGGCTTGTACTTAAAATTCAACAACGCAGTTATTAAGTAGGATCGCGCACCCTAGACGCAGACTAGTTGCGGGATCAGTCGATCGATAATTTGCTTCAATACCATTGCCGTCCAGTCAATATCGGCGGCTGTGTTAGTCTTGCCCAACGTCAGGCGGATGCCACCCACTGCATCAGTTTGGCTATAACCCATCGCCAATAATACGGGACTGGGAGTCAGTTTACCACTGGCACAAGCCGCTCCCGAACTGATCCCAATTCCGGCAAGATTGAGTTGGCGGACGATCGTTTTGCCAGTGATGGCTTCTGACAAATGGCACTTTGGTTGCAGGCAAAAGCTGAGGTGATGGGGGAGGCGGTGCTGGCGATCGCCTGTAGGGACTAAGATGGGACAGTCGGCTAGTAGCTCGAAGAATCGATCGCGTAAACTGATTAATCGGCTACTTTCTAAGGCTAGTTCTTCACTTGCTAACTCAGCAGCGACACCAAAACCAGCTATTTGCGGGACGGCTTGAGTCCCCGATCTCCAACCCATTTCCTGTCCGCCGCCAGCGAGGAGCGGAATGAGGTTCAAGCCTGGACGAATGTAGAGTGCGCCTGCGCCTTGAGGGCCATATAATTTGTGACTGGAGATGGAGAGGAGATCGATCCCCAATTTTTGGACATCGATCGAGATTTTGCCAGCGGCTTGCACGGCATCGGTATGAAAGCAAACTTGGTGCTGACGGCAAATATCGGCTAGCTCGGCAATCGGTTGGATGGTACCGACTTCACTTTGGGCATAAATTATCGATACTAAGACGGTATTCGGCCGGATTGCCAGTTTTAGATCCTGGGGATCGATCCGTCCGGTGCGATCGACTGGCAATCTCGTAACAGCCCAGCCGCGACTTTCGAGCCATTGCACTGGCGCGCTAATTGAAGAATGTTCGACACTAGAAATAATTAAATGCTGTGGTGTGGCATACAAATTTGCCACCCCTATAATGGCCTGATTATTTGCTTCAGTGCCACCAGATGTAAACGCGATCGCATCGGGATTGGCATTAAGTAATGCAGCTACTTGAAATCGCGCTTGTTCGATCGCAGTGGAGGCGCGTTCGCCCCATTGATGAATGCTCGAAGGGTTGCCCCAGTCTGACAACATGACTCGGTGCATTGCCGCGATCGCTTCAGTCCGAGTAGGCGTTGTCGCACTATGATCTAGGTAAATCTGCATAGACTAAATCTAAATAATTTTATCAAATTCACTCGGTGCATTGCCGCGATCGCTTCAGTCCGAGTAGGCGTTGTCGCACTACGATCTAAGTAAATCTGCATAGACTGAATCCACGTAATTTTGTCGATATCGTCACAATCGATCGGCGATTAATTTGCGGCGATATTCTACACATTTGTAGCGTTGATGTCGAGAGACATCAACGCTACAACCACTTTATTAAGTATATCTAACTTTAGCTACCTGGTTTGCAGATATTATAATCTTCATGGGAAAGTACTTCTTTTGGTTGTAGAATCCCATCTTCTTCAAAACACAGCATTCGATAATTGCGAGTCACAGGAATGCTAATTACCAACCGATTGTGGCGCAGTCTTTTGCCACCAAACTCTCGATAGTTCCTGCGATCTTGCAAGCCAATAATAATATTTCTAGCTTTTAAAACCACATGAGATGGTAAGCTTTTGAGATCGATCGGATCGAACGCAAAACTCTCGTGCCAATTGCGTTTTTTCTCTTTCTTTTCATTTTCGCCGACTTCCTCTTGGAGGCAACGATGGCAAATCTGCCCGTAGCCTTTATGACCGCATTGAAACATTTTTCTGCGTCTGCTCATAATAGTAGATACCTCGATGTCTTATGTAATTTATAAAAATGGCAAGTAAGCAGTTCCAATTTAGCTGCATGGAAATTTAAACAATGATGTTGATATCACCGATCGAGCAGGATTGAAATCGCCTAACGATTCAATCCAGGCAAGCATAATTGTCGCTTTGTCTAGTTATTTGAGAGTAACTATCTAGATTCGCAATTGTTGCTAGGCGCAGTAGTATTACAGCACGTTAGAGCTTCATTCTGCAATCTTAGAAGGTTGCTAGCAAATACGCAGCGATCTGCGACAACGTTTGCGTAATAAATGATACAATGAATTCGGTATGACTCAGTTGTCGAGCTTGTCCGCAATCATTGTCGAATTAATAGTACTAAGCTATTGATTCACTATTTATCATTCATAATTTTTGAGTTTCCTTTGAAATTTCGACGATTTAGCAGCGTTTTTGGCACATTTCACTCCTCTCTGTTCTCTAGTTTAGCTCTTGGAAGCGTCGGTGTTATCATTTTTTGTGGATATTGGTTCTTCTGTCGTTCTACAGACATCCCCGCAGCCAAGATCCCACCATTGCCTCAAGATGAATCAATTCAAATCTATTTTAACCACGATCGTGCAGTAGAGTTTACCGAACCTTATCGGCACAAAACTAGGCGGGGCAGCGATTTAGCGGCACAAATAATTTTAGCGATCGCATCTGCTCAGTTACAAATCGACATCGCAGTGCAAGAGTTGCAACTACCCAATATCGCCCAGGCTTTGGCAGCTAGAGCGCAAGCGGGAGTCAAAGTGCGGGTGATTCTCGAACACAATTATAGCCGCCCCTCAAGCGAATTGACAGTCGCGGAGGTCGATGGGTTGACGGCACGGGAGCGCGAGCATTATCAAGAATTTCAGAAATTGGTAGATATCGATGGCAATGGGACGCTGACGCCAGCCGAAATTAACCAACGAGATGCGCTAGTTATCCTGCGGAATGCCCAGATTCCGATCCTTGACGATACAGCGGATGGCTCCAAGGGGAGCGGTTTAATGCATCATAAATTTATGGTGGTGGATCGGCATCGAGTGCTAGTGACTTCTGCCAATTGGACGATGAGCGATGTTTATGGCGATCTGAGCCATCCCGACAGCGAAGGCAATCAAAATAATTTAGTGCAGCTGGAAAGTAGCGAAATCGCCGCCGCGTTCGCTAACGAGTTCGATCTGATGTGGGGCAATGGCACCGCAAACAATCCCAGCAGCCAATTTAAGATACGTAAACCGGCACGGACACCAGTTGTAGTATTAGTCGGTAATACGCGCGTCTGGGTGCAATTTTCGCCGACATCCAAACAGCAGGCGTGGGATGATAGTAGTAATGGTTCGATCGGGAAGTTCCTTAGCAGTAGCATGCAACAAGTCGATCTGGCTTTATTTGTCTTTTCCGAACCTGCATTGGCGAGTATTTTGCAAACGCAATCTCAGCGCGGTATCCAGGTACGAGGTGTTATCGATCGCGAGTTTGCTTATCGGGATTATAGTTCGGGTTTGACGCTGATGGGCGTAACTTGTCAGGCAAACCAGAGTCTGCAGCCATTGACAACGATTGGCGTACCGACATTACCGACGGGCGATTTACTGCACCATAAATTTGCGATAATCGATCGCCGTACTGTGATTACAGGTTCGCATAATTGGTCGAACGCAGCTAATTATCATAATGATGAGACACTATTAGTCATTCAGGATAATCCCACAGTTGCCGCACATTTCGATCGGGAATTCGACAGGCTTTACGAACATGCCATAATGGGGATTCCCGAGCGACTCAAACACAAAGTTTGTTAGATTCTAGCTATCCATCGGTAAGAGATCGATTGTTATTCACTCCTAGAAATTTATATAGATCGGCGATCGACAGTGCAGACAGATCGGTTAAGATCGATCGACTGGAACTCGTTGTTGGAGTTTAAATGCTCTTATTGCAATTTTATAGCTGGACAGATCCGCTCGCACAAGTTATTAGGGAAGATATCGGTCGGATTGCTTGGAATAGTTTTTTGGCATTAGT
This sequence comes from Chamaesiphon sp. VAR_69_metabat_338, assembly GCF_031423935.1. Taxonomy (NCBI): domain Bacteria; kingdom Bacillati; phylum Cyanobacteriota; class Cyanophyceae; order Gomontiellales; family Chamaesiphonaceae; genus Chamaesiphon; species Chamaesiphon sp. VAR_69_metabat_338. Next base: position 1,337 of record NZ_JANPGM010000710.1, on the reverse strand, counting down.
GCCGCTAACTCTAAGTTTTTTCTTGTTTTACAAGCCGCGATCGCGATTATTTTGTTGGAGCACTTATATCCTGTTAGTGCTGAGTTTTAGTATCGGTATTAAGAAATACAATAACGGTAATCTCCTCGAAGCTCTAGAGCGGATCGTACTATCTTTGTGGGGTGTCAGAGCGATTTTTATCGCGTTCGCCCTCATGGCGATTATTATCTTGACAATCTTCGATCGGCGGTTAAAAGATCCTATTGCGCGCAGTCAATCGATTATCTGGTGGATTGGCTTGTTTCTATTTGTGGCAATCTTACCTAATGCTCCATATATTTTGACTGATGTCGTGCATTTTTATGATGCGGTGCGAACGATACCTTCAGCCTGGACGATTACTTTGTTTATCGTACCGACTTATCTTGTTTTTATCGGGATTGGTTGGTTAGCTTACGTATTTTCATTAGTCAATATCGGTATTTATTTGAGTAAAAACTATCTGACTAGATACATAAATATTATTGAATTAAGCCTTCATGCTATCTGCGCGATCGGGATTTATATCGGCAGATTCTTGCGATTTAATAGTTGGAGCTTTGTGACTCAACCCAAATTGTTTTTGAGTGTTTTACCGGGAGAATTAATTGGTAAGTTTCCGCTAGTTGTGATTTTTCTCACCTTTTGTATTATTGCGACCTTATATACACTATGCAAACCGTTAGTGGCTAAGTCCTCACTCTATCGGGACTAGAATCGATCGACGCGTGTTGACCTCTGGCATGGATATTGCTAAGATCGGCTGTAGATTTGGACGATATTCCGAGTCAAATACAGTAGATTCTTTAGAGGCAATGTCATGACTGTCAGCCGACAAGTAACGAGATCGATTCTCCGTTGGAGACGCTTTGCGAACGCCGGATTAATGATTGGTACGGGTTTAAGCCTTACTTTGGTTGCTTGCGGCAATGGTGGAAATACTCCTTCCTCTGGCAATTCGTCTTCCGGTGTGGGGCAAAACAAGGATGTTGAAGTTACCCTCGTTGGCTATGCTGTGCCCAAACCCGCTCACGACATCATTATCAAAAAATTTGTCGCCAAATGGCAGCAAGAACACAACCAGAAAGTAACCTTCAAACAGACCTACGGCGGTTCCGGTTCGCAAACCCGCGCTGTGATTGATGGTTTGCCTGCGGATATCGTGCATTTGGCACTCGGTGGCGATGTCGATAAATTAGCTCAAGCCTCGCTGGTTGGCGCAGATTGGGGCAAAAAGCTCCCCAATAACGCTATTGTCGCGCGGAGTGTGGTCGCGATCGTCACTCGTCCAGGCAACCCCAAGCAGATAAAATCCTTCG
>NZ_JANPGM010000709.1:0-2241 GCF_031423935.1 Chamaesiphon sp. VAR_69_metabat_338 | reverse complement strand
GATTGAATATGCTCGAAGATCAGCTCTTGAAAAATCGGATCGAACTTAGAAATATCCGGATCTTGAGCTTTATGTTGCCGCATATCCTTGAGCCGATCCATTTCTTCCATTTTCGGAAATGTTTGATATGCTTTTAAAGCAACTTCTTCAGTCAAAAAATCATCAATTACTAGATGGCGATGCGGCTTTGCCGTCCGAAAAATTTCTGCGTATTCATCGACCCGACTTTCTAAAAGCTCGTAGTTAATCATTGTGTTTTACTTTTGAGGTATAAAGTTGATATTCAAGCAATTTTATTGATAGCAAAAGTTCGGCTAAGACTCTTTGAGAAGCATAATATATTCCCGGCCAGCCGTCAAGGATGCCTCTTTTAACAATCAAACAGTAAACTAACACCAGCAGCGGAGCAATTACTTTCTTTAATCGAATCTTTTCAATAAAACTCAATTCATGACTGGGAGTTTCGACTAGTTTTTTTACTTCTAAATCTGCATATTTAACTTCAGCATTGAACCATCTAGTCACAGGTTTGCGATCGTCATGGGAAATATACTGAGTTAGAGCACCAACATTCCCATCGATCGCTACGCGATGAGCGTGACCGTCGTTGTGATAAACTGCTTTATGCTTTCGATATAGCGATTTTCTGGGTGGATATAATGTACCCCGAAGTGGTTTACCAAATACACAGTATTTAAAAGAGATTGCATAAGCGTCGATCTCACGGCGATCGGATAGAGCGGCCATCTCAGCAATTAATGCTGGATTCAAAATATAGTCAGCGTCGAGTGAAAGTACCCATTCTGAATCGATCTGGGACAAGCCAAAGTTACATTGACTGGCAAAAGATTCAAATTTATGTTGAATGACCTTGGCTTGAGGGTATCTAGCAATAATCGCTAATGTTTCATCGGTACTGTAACTATCTATAATCACAATCTCTTGCGCCCAGGTTAACTGCTGCAGCGTCCGATCGATATTGGGAGCTTCATTATAAGTCAGAATTAGGGGGGTGATTTCTGCTAGCATTTAAGATCTTAAATATGGTTGGGAAGTTTGGGAACGAGTTTGTCTCGTCAGCTCAAAGCACCTCTTTCGATCGTCACGTGAAATCAGCAGCCGATTGCCAAAATCACCCCAACCACGATCGGCCATGTGGACGAAGCTAGATACCAACCGCGCGAGTTATTCGATCGCTGGTGGTAAGGGTTGCCGATCGATAATCGATCGATAAATTGCGATTAGAGCTGGTGCAATTTTATCCCAAGTGTAATGGGAAAGTGTATATTGGCGCGCGCGTGCGCCAATGGCTCGGGCGCGATTGGGATCGCTAAAAAATTCATCGAGCGATCGGGTAATATCATCGATATCGAGATTAGCCACATAGCCGAGATCGCGATCGCGGACGACAGTTGCTAACCCCACACTTGCAGTCACTAATACTGGCGTCTCGACCACCAAGGCTTCCAAGACAGCCATTCCAAAGCTTTCTGAGGTAGAAGTTAAGGCAAACAGATCGGCACCTTGTAATAGTAGAGCTTTGCGATCGCCATCGACAAAACCCACCATGTGGGTGCGATCGGCAATCTGGGCTGTTGCTAACATTTCTCTAACTTCAGCCTCATAGGCTGGCGTCCCACTGCCAGCAACGATCAAAGTGAACCGGCGATCGCGACAGCGACCGAGCGCGGGAATCAAATAATCCAATCCTTTTTGATAATGCAGTCGCGATAGAAACAAGATAATCGGTTCGTCATCGGGACACTTGAAGCTGTGTCGCAACCGTTGGGCGGCTTCAGGGATCTGAGCGGGGATCTCAGTTAACGCTAACGGCAGGATAAAGCTCGGTGCTTGGAAATCTAATGCTATTAGCTCGTCGCGCTCTTGTTGGCAAGTAACATGAATAGCAGCGGCACGATCGATATTAGCGCGTTCGATTAACCGGAGATAAGCTTGCTTTTTCTGGGGCTTGTGCTGGAGCGACCATTCCCGCAGGGCACCATGTGCGGTAGTTAAATAGGGTACGCCCCGCATGCTGGCGATCGCCATCGCGACGGTAGAAGTGTAGGAGAATAAGGCATGAACGTGAACTAAATCGTATTTAGTAATGTTTTGCCACAGCCAAGTGGTAAACGCACCCGAAAATGCAAACTCGCGGACAGCTGGAATTGGGGGCGAGAAGCGGGCGAAAAAATAGATCGGCAGTCCCTCATACTCGATCCGCCGACCCAGCGGCAGGCC
>NZ_JANPGM010000708.1:0-6401 GCF_031423935.1 Chamaesiphon sp. VAR_69_metabat_338 | reverse complement strand
CACGTAACTCCTTAAATGCGCGACGAAAACTCCCGATCGAATCCCCATAATTGCGGGTAAGTTCGAGTAAGTATGATAACCGTCGATCGCCTCTCGAAATTATCGCTTGAATTACCGACCAATTATAACTCTCAGGTCGAAATTCTATCCCATTCGGCGTCAGTTGCTTTTGCAGTATCTTCAATCTTTTATCTGCTTCTTTATTCACCCCGAACCATTGAAACGGCGTGTGAGCCTTGGGCACGAAGGTACTGCATCCAAAAGTTAAGCGCAAACCTGGAACTGCTTTTTTAAGCGATCGTAACATTGTCACCGTCTCATCGATATCGATACTCTCTTCACCTGGAACCCCTGCCATTCCATAGAGTTTTAATCCTTTCAAGCCACCAGCTTTAGCATTAGCCGCAGCTTGAAATATTTCATTGGTTTCGAGCTTCTTATTGACGATCTTTCTAATCCGTTCTGAGCCGCTTTCTACCGCGATCGTTAAAGATTTACTATCGCGCTGGGATAATATTTCAGCTAATCGAACGGTAACTGTATTCGTGCGAACTGAAGATACACTCAACCGGACATCGTCATATTTAGGTTGAGCCAGGTGTTCTAGTAATGCGGGGAATTCTGGATGTTGAGTTACCGACGCACCGAGTAATCCCAGTCTGTTAGTAACTTTTAAGCCATTATCGATCGCCGGAATTAGCGATTCTTCTACACTAGCCACCCGAAATGGTAACGTCAGATAGCTTGCCAAGCAAAAGCGACACATTTCGGGGCAACTCCGAACGACTTCGACCATAAAAATACTTTCCCAGGCGGCTTTTTCGGTGACGACACTGGAGACAGAAAGAGTATTACCGCGATAGGTTTGTTTAGTAATAGTTGTGGGGATGTTACTGTCGATCGGGCTAATGCTAACAATTAGATTTTCGTCATATTCAACTGTATATAAGCTGGGAATATAAATTCCAGGTACTCGCGCCAAACGTTTGAGTTTAGTGACTCGATCGGCTGTTCTGACTTCCTGATATGCATTAATAAAATTACCGAGTAAATCTTCACCATCGCCGACTAAAACGACATCAAAGAAGTCTGCAAACGGTTCGGGATTGGCACTAAGAACTGGCCCACCACCGAAAACTAGCGGATCTTTGTTTCCACGATCGCTACTCCGCAATGGAACTTCTAGCAACTCCAATAAATTGAGAATATTCACGTAATCCAATTCCCAAGACAGCGAAAACCCGACCAACTCTGGCGATCGCGGTAATGACTCGCGGACATCTGTAAATAACCGATAAACATCCACATCCGATCGCATGGCTAAAGTCGCCCACACCACCTGGTAGCCCAAGCTCGTAATCCCAACTGTATAAGTGTTGGGAAAAGCAAAGATCGTCGGAATCGCATCTCGATCGGGCGATGCAGGCGTGAATAGCAGGTGTTCGGAGTCGAAGACAGAGTTGGACACTGTTTAGGGGATAGGGGATAGGGGATAGGGGATAGATAGTACAGGTATTGTGAGAAGAGCAATACTTTAGAACGCAGTTCCAAAACCTAATCCCTATCCCCTAATCCCTAATCCCTATCCCCTAATTTGTTTAAGCTTTGTTACCTTGTGTCAAAAAGATGGCGGAATTTGCCGAAAATAGGTGCGATAGCTAATTGTGGCTGAATCCTTTTTAAAAACCAGTTACTCCAAACAGGAAAAGTAATTATGGCACTTCAACGTGGTTCAAAAGTTCGTGTCCTCCGTCCGGAATCATACTGGTTCCAAGACATCGGCAGCGTAGTCTCGATCGACCAAAGCGGCATCAAGTATAACGTAATCGTGCGTTTTGACAAGGTTAACTATAGTGGTTTCAGCGGTAATGCTGGAGGCGTCAATACCAATAACTTTGCAGTGAGCGAGTTGGTGGAAGTCTCTGCACCCGCAGCTAAAAAAGCTGTGGCCACATAGACAACACCACGACTGGCGACTGAGGGGGCGATCGGTCTATACTGATCTCGGTTAGTGAGATTCTAACGTACTCCCTAGTTACCAGTCTAACCATTAATTAATGCCAGAATTACCTGAAGTTGAAACAGTTCGTCGCGGGTTAGATCGATACACACTCGATCGAGCGATTACTGGCACAGAAGTATTACTACCACGCACGATCGCGTCTCCAGATACGCCAGCAGAGTTTGACTTTGGACTCCACAATACCAAAATCGAGACTTGGCACCGACGCGGCAAATATCTATACGCACAATTAGTCTCAACCAAAGCACAAAAGCCTGCGGGATGGTTGGGGGTGCATTTACGCATGACGGGGCAATTGCTGTGGGTAGAAAGCCGGACAGAGCTGCATAAGCACACCCGCGTGCGGCTGTTCTTGGGCAAAGATTGGGAGATTAGATTTATCGATCAGCGCACCTTCGGACAGATGTGGTGGATTCCCCCTAGCAAACAGCCGGAACAGGTGATGACAGGGATGGGGAAATTAGGGCCTGAACCATTCGATCCGGCATTTAGTATCGAGTATTTTGCCGCTAAACTTCAGAAGTCCCAGCGCAATATTAAAACTGTCATCCTCGATCAAAACTTAGTGGCTGGGTTGGGCAATATCTATGCTGATGAAGCTTTATTCATGAGCAAAATCAATCCAAATACACCCGCGAACCAACTGACGATCGCCCAGATCGAGCTATTACGCGAGTCCGCGATAAATGTCCTCCAAACCTCGATCGATAGTGGTGGCACCACTTTTAGTAATTATCTCAGCGTTGAGGGCACCAACGGCAATTATGGGGGCATGGCGTGGGTTTACAATCGTACCAAGCAACCCTGCCGCGTCTGTGACACGCCGATCGAGAAAATCAGGTTAGGCGGTAGAGGGACGCACTATTGTCCTCAGTGTCAAGAGATCGATCGAGCTTAACTTAGCTGCAGCTCATAGCAAGACTGCCACAATAGATTAAAGCACCGGATTTAGATAAGCGATCCTGACACCAGTTGCAGAACCTAACTCCTATTAGATATCGGGAGTTTCGATGCATGCTCCATCAAGCTACATTAATAGGATGGCAAAGGTAGCTAATCTAAAGCTAATGTTTCTGTTTAAATAACAGTAAGGAAGGATATTTTACTACAACTCATCACTTAAAGGTATGACTGTCAAAGCAAGAAACATCAAACAATTAAACATTAAAATACCCAACCAAGAGTTGTCAATCTTAGAAGAATTCACAGAGAGAACGGAAAGAACCAAAACAGACGTTATTCGCGAATTTATCAGAGCTTTACAAACTAAAAATTAATTGTAGAGTGGGAACCGATCGTCTCGATCTGGGGAAGTTCGGGTTGGGTAATAGCAATTTAAATTTCGCTTTATACTAGCAACGATAACAACTTAGTTCAGCCGCGATTAGAAAGCTTTCAGCAGTCGTCGCTCTACTATTGTTGCGATCGCTTGCTAATTTTTTTATCGATAACTTCGATGGGCGTTTGGAGATTCCGGAGATCGATACTTATTTGCTTCAATAGCTGAAGGTTATTTTTTGTAGATGAGGCGTAGTAGAGCTTAACTTGTAAATCCACTATTTCTAGGTCGATCGTATTCTTGATACTCGGCGATCGAGCTAACAAAAAATATGAGCATCTCGATCTGGATTTAACATCTAGCTTCAAATTGCAACAATCGCAATCTCTGAAAGTTTCTTTACCTGTATTCGATATCGATCGATTCAGATTTATCTGGATACCTCGCATCGATCGCATCCCTCAACATTCAGCCATGCCCCCACCCATCAGCCTATAATATACGGATACAAACAATCGAGCATTTACTACTGTGACAGCAACTGGAAGTTACAAAAACACCGTAAACCTACCCCAGACTAAGTTTGACATGCGAGCTAACGCTGTCATTCGCGAACCCGAACTGCAAAAATTCTGGGCAGACGAGCAAATTTTTGAACGACTGTCACAGTCTAATCCTGGCGAAATTTTTGTGCTGCATGATGGCCCGCCATATGCTAATGGCGCGTTGCACATGGGTCACGCACTCAATAAGACGCTCAAAGATATCATCAATCGTTACCAACTGCTCAAAGGCCGTAAAGTACGCTACGTACCGGGCTGGGATTGTCACGGATTGCCGATCGAGCTAAAAGTGATTCAAGACATGAAGCCAGCGGAACGATTGAGCTTGACTCCACTAGAATTGCGTCAAAAAGCCGCCGCATTTGCGCTGAAAACAGTTGAAGAACAGAAGATCGGCTTTAAACGCTTGGGTGTCTGGGGCGAATGGGATAAGCCCTATCTGACGCTGCAACCGGAATATGAAGCCGCTCAAATTGGCGTGTTTGGGCAAATGGTTTTGAAAGGCTACATCTATCGCGGGTTAAAACCCGTGCATTGGAGTCCTAGTTCTAAGACGGCTCTAGCCGAAGCAGAACTAGAATATCCCGAAGGACACGTTTCGCGGAGTATTTTTGCTGCATTTAAAGTCACTCACGTTACCGATGCAGCCAAAGCAATTTTAGAACCATTTCAGGACGATCTGGCTGTCGCGATCTGGACGACTACGCCGTGGACGATTCCGGCAAACTTGGCTGTGGCTGTCAATCCCGAACTCAGCTATGCGATTGTTGAGGTCAGCGGACGCGAAGATAACAAGTATGAAGGCTGCAAATACGCGATCGTCGCTGCGGATATGGTTGATGGATTGGCTGCTAAACTCAATCTCAACCTGACACCTAAATCGGTAATTAGAGGCTCTGAATTAGAACACTGCACCTATAAGCATCCACTATTCGATCGTGAAAGTCCGGTGATTATCGGTGGTGACTACATCACGACAGAATCGGGGACTGGTTTGGTACATACCGCACCAGGGCACGGACAAGAAGACTATATCGTCGGCTTGAAATACGGTCTGCCGATTCTCGCGCCGGTAGATGGTGATGGTAACTTCACCGAAGAAGCGGGTGAATTGTTAAAGGGTGAGAATGTTTTAGGGAATGGTAACGAACTAGTAATTCAAGACCTAATCGAAAAGAATGCGCTTCTAAAAGAAGAACCCTACGCCCATAAATATCCCTATGATTGGCGGACTAAAAAGCCAACGATTTTCCGCGCGACCGAACAGTGGTTTGCATCGGTGAAAGGATTTAAAGAAGCCGCACTTAAGGCAATTTCGGAAGTCGAATGGATTCCCGCTCAAGGTGAAAACCGGATTACGCCAATGGTTGCCGAACGATCTGACTGGTGTATCTCCCGTCAACGCAATTGGGGCGTACCGATTCCCGTCTTTTACCATAACGAAACTAACGAGCCGTTACTTACAGAAGAAACCATCAATCACGTTCAAAATATCTTCCGCGAACGTGGTTCGGACGCGTGGTATTCGATGTCTGTTGAGGAATTATTACCCGAATCACATCGACATCATGCACATAGCTATCGGCTGGGAACAGACACGATGGATGTTTGGTTTGATTCTGGATCCTCATGGGCAGCAGTAGCGCAACAACGCGATAATTTAACCTATCCAGCCGATATTTATCTCGAAGGCTCCGATCAACATCGGGGGTGGTTCCAATCTAGTCTCCTTACGAGCGTTGCTAATAACGGCATCGCGCCGTTTAAAACCGTCCTGACTCACGGCTTTGTGCTAGATGAAAAAGGCGAGAAGATGAGTAAATCATTGGGGAATATCATCGATCCAATGGTAGTCATGGATGGTGGTAAAAACCAACAAAAAGATCCGGCTTACGGAGCCGATCTCGTCCGCTTATGGGTGTCATCTGTAGACTATGCTACTGAAGTCAGAATTGGCCCCAATGTCCTCAAACAACTATCAGATGCTTCTCGCAAAATTCGGAATACAGCCCGATTCTTATTGGGCAATATCCACGATTTCGATCCGGCTAAAGATGCCGTGCCCTATGCCGAATTAGCCGAACTCGATCGATACATGCTGCACCGGATGAATGTGGTATTGAGCGAAATCACCGAAGCATTCGATCGCTATCAATTCTTCAAATTCTTCCAGATCGTCCAGAATTTCTGTATCGTCGATCTGTCCAATTTCTATCTAGATATCGCCAAAGATCGGTTGTACATCAGCGCGCCGACATCCTTCCGTCGCCGCAGTTGTCAGACTGTCCTGGCTATTATCCTCGAAAATCTCACCCGCGCGATCGCTCCCGTCCTCTGTCACATGGCCGAAGATATTTGGCAGTATTTACCCTATCCAACCGCTCACAAATCGGTATTTGAGTCTGGCTGGGTCAAACTCGATCCTCAGTGGTTGCAGCCCGATCTAGCCCTCACTTGGGATAAGATTCGCGATCTGCGCACAGATGTCAACAAGGTGATGGAACAGGCACGGACTGATAAGGCGATCGGTTCTTCA